>JBBIIS010000001.1:0-5018 GCA_037446375.1 Bacteroidota bacterium
ATCCCTCACGTTGAGATACGGATGGAGCAGGTAAACGGATATTCAAAAATAGTCTGCTATACCGACGGCTTATCAGAGCTGAAAGACGAAAACGGAAATGATATCGGGACAGGTGCAATAATCCGTCATATTTCAAATAGGAAGCCTGTCAAGGATAACATAATCTCTATGCTAAAGGAACTTCGCATACCGGATGAGAATCCTGGTCTCTTCGACGATGTTTCTATAATAGCTGCGGACCTTTTCCAGGCTTAAGCTTCACTTTTACTTTCAGGTTTTTCAGATCGCAGGTCGGCTGAAACTATCACGGCCGTCATCCCCCAGAAAAGCGCCGAGATCTTATCGGTATCCAGAAAATTATTAAGCGCCCCATGCGTGATGTATGTGACAATTCCTGCCATCATGCACAGGAGCATAATTCTCTCACCTCTTTCAGCGGATCTCTTAAAGAGCACGATCCCTCTTTTCATTATTACGAATAAGAGCAGGATGTAGATCGCCATCCCTGGGCTGCCCGATTCAGAAAGAAGCCCGAGGTACTCGCTGTGGGCATTTCCTCCCTCTCCCCAGTTTGTGCTGATTGCCGTCTTCTCCTCAGCAAGCTGGAACGGGGCATAGTTAAACTGATATGTACCCGGGCCCCAGCCAAAAAGTGGCCTTTCCTCAAACATCCTCAGAGCCGAGCTCCACCGGTTTAATCTTTCAAGATTGGAGGCGTCTGTCCGGATATTTGCAATCGACTGTATCTGTTTCTGTATATCAAGCGACGATCCCTGCCTGTTCTGATTAAGCTGAATGAGGAGTGTTGACCATGTTGTTATTATTGCAATGAGCGCTATCACAAGAACCGGTACGATTATCTTCCACGAGATCCTCAGAAGCAGTATAAGTACCAGAAGGGCCGCTGCAGCAAGGCTGATCCATGCCGCACGGCTGTAGGAGTAAATGTATGTTATTGAAAAGAGTGCAAGCATGGCAAGCAGAAAGATCCTCTTAAACGATCTCTCCCCTTTCAGTGACAGCAGGTAAATATTTGCGGGGATGCAAAAAGCAAGCGCTGCGCCGAGGGCAGTATGATCGTTAAAAAATGGCCTTATCGCGGCATACGCGTTTACCTGTTTTAATACTCCATACCCTGAGAGCATTATAAGGTAATATATCGCAACAGGTATCATCCCCAGCAGGTAAGCCAGGAAATATTTCCTTATCGTCCTTTCATTCATGAAAAGCCCTGAAGCAAGGATATAGAAGCCTGTTATGAACCAGATCCGTGTAATGATGTATTTAAAAGATACCAGCGGCATTGTTCCTGTAAGCGCAGTGATAAAAAGCCAAACGAGCAAAGCTCCTGTTATTCTGGAAACCGGATGATGCAATATCCTTCTGTCGATCTCGCCGGCTGCAAAGGCCTTGAATATTACAATAACCATTATCAGGGCCAGTATTGGCTCAGTGGGGAGGAAAAGGTCGGCGGAAACCTCAGGGATGAGAAACCTCAGCTGAATTGAAAGCGGAACAAGGAAAACTGTGAAAAGGAGAAACTTATCTACTGATATCATTACCGCCAGCAGAAGCATAAGGGCAGGCGGGATAAGCCACAGATAGCTCAGTTCTGCTCCGGATGTGATTATTAATACTGTTACAAATAAAATTGTGACAAGGTAAGCAAAGATCGCAAATAATCTTCCCCTAAGAATACCGAATAGCGGATTTTCCCTATTCATCTTTAGTTATCATTTCTCCTGCCGCCAGGATAAAGATCATAAGCAGCAATGCTGAGAAAAGAGATGCCAGGACAATAATCGAACGATCGGGGAATGCTTTTTTCTCCGCCACTTTTGCATCATTTATAATATGAATATAGGGGAGGCTTTGCTCAGCTGTCATTCTCGCTTCGGTAAGCCGGTTATGTATCGCAGAAAGACTTTCATTTTCTGATTGAAGCATATTCATAAGTCTCAAAATTTCAGGGCTATGCTGCCCTGTAGCTGAAGTTGAAGTCAATCTCCCTAATGAATCCCCGATTTCCTTGACTCTCTCCAGCTGATTTTTGTAGCTGTCATTAATGGCAATCGAGGCTTTTTTCCCGGCCCCCCTTACTATCTGGTTAAAGGCCGTATCTATCCTCTTCGAGATGTCATTTGCGATATCTGCAGCCGTCAGTGCGTCCGGATCGAGGACATTTATCTCAACCGAGCTATATTGTGTCTTCCTTGAGACTATATACTTTTTCAGCTTCATTTCCAGCATTGTATATTTGTATCTTGCCTTCCTGCTGATGCCATAATGATTCATCAGGTCGTACTTTGCGACAATGAAATCCCTTATATTATCAGACTTCAGTATCTGCAGCACTTTTTCAGTTGCCTCCTCATCACCGAACTGGGGGATAGCGCTTTTCTGGATGCCGAACAGGGATTGCGACTGGCTTACGCCTGTTGCCGGATAAAGTATAACAGTCGACCTGTAGAGAGGCTTAATGAAAAAGGATATTGCCGTTGAAACAACAAGTACCGAGAAAGCAGTGATAAGAAGCAGCTTACGATTCTTCACCACAATGTTCAGAAGGTTCACCGAATCGGCTCTGAACCTTATTTCACCATTCTGATTCATAGGTTCCGGGTTTGTCTGTTTCAGGTTAACTTAAACGGCGCGTATCAGGAAGTAGTTTTTCTTTCCTTTCTGGACAAGGATATATTTCCCGTTTAGAAGTATATCTGATCCGATCGTGAGCTCTCCGCTTTCAACCTTCGTCCGGTTAATGCTGAGACCTCCCCCATCAATAAGTCTGCGCAGCTCTCCCTTTGATGGGAATATCTGTGTATGAACGGCACAGAGATCTGAGACCGTCACTCCGCCGGTTATCAACTCCTTCTTCAGGTCGAACATAGGAACTCCTTCAAAGACAGAGAGGAATGTATTCTCGTTCATTTTTATAAGTGATTCTGTCGTGCCTTTTCCGAAGAGTATCTGTGAGGCCTCAACAGCAGAGTCGAACTCCTCCCTTGAGTGGACCATCACGGTTACCTCTTCGGCAAGACGTTTCTGGAGAGTTCTCTCCTCTGGGTTCTGCCTGTGAATGTTTATCAGATCTTCGATGGTCTTCTGGCCGAGTACCGTGAATATCCTGATATACTTTTCGGCATCCTCGTCGGATACATTTAGCCAGAACTGGTAAAATTTGTATGGTGATGTCTTTTCGGGGTCGAGCCAAACGTTGCCCGATTCCGTCTTGCCGAATTTTGATCCGTCGGCTTTAGTTATCAGCGGGCAGGTAAGGGCATATGCCTCCCCGGCTGATTTTCTTCTTATAAGTTCAGTGCCTGTGACAATATTGCCCCACTGGTCAGATCCGCCCATCTGCAATTTGCAGTTGAAGTTGTTATAGAGGTGCAGAAAGTCGGTTCCCTGGACAAGCTGGTATGAGAATTCGGTAAATGACATCCCCTCTTTCGCCTCGGACCCGAGGCGCTTCTTCACGGAATCCTTCGACATCATATAGTTCACGGTGATATGCTTCCCTATGTCTCTTATGAATTCAAGGAAAGAAAACTCCTTCATCCAGTCGTAGTTGTTCACCATTATGGCCTTATTGGGAGCATCGGAGTTGAAGTCGAGGAAATGCGAGAGCTGTTTTTTTATCCCCTCCTGGTTTTTTCTGAGGGTCTCCTCATCGAGGAGTGATCTCTCTTCCGATTTTCCTGAAGGGTCGCCTATCATTCCTGTTGCACCGCCAACGAGAGCTACCGGGGTATGTCCTGCCCTCTGGAAATGGACGAGGAGCATCACCTGAACCATATGTCCTATATGAAGGGAATCGGCAGTAGGGTCGAAACCAATGTAGCCGGTTGTTTTCTCATTCTTAAGCATCTCTTCTGTTCCGGGCATGATATCGTGGATCATGCCTCTCCATTTCAGCTCTTCAACAAAATTCATAGTTCAGATTTTTGACACGCTAAGATAATAATTTGGTCACATTGTGACCTCTTCGGGTTTCTTTTTAAAGCTGTCGAAGCTCTTCCCCAGGGCTCCCTCGCCAATAATGGGGAAGATGGCGGGTGCAATATCGGATATCGGGTTATAGAGCATTGACTTTTCTATATTCTCCTTCGGCAGGAATTTCCTGTGGGCATCTATTGAATTCAATATTGTAAAGACAACGCTGAGTATGAGAACGCTTTTGATAAGTCCGAAGAGGATGCCGAGGAGCCTGTTTATAAAGCCCAGGGCGATGGCTTCCATCAGCTTGTCGACGAGCATACCTACAAAGTGGATAACAATTACAATTATAACGAAGGTTATTATGAAGGCGATTATGCCAACATACTTACCTGTCATGTCGAAGTAGTCATACAGCTTTGCGGCTGTGAAGTCTGAGAATTTTATTGCTCCCCAGATACCGAGAATGAGTGCGGCGAGTGATGCCACCTCTTTAACGAGACCGTTAATGAAACCATTGACCATGGCAATGATCAGTATTATTATTATGACAGCATCTATCCAGTTCATGACGTGAGTATTTGAGATGATGAAATTATGAAAGAAAGGGGACTTCTCAAAACTTCGTTTCGGGGAGGTCGAACGGTTCAGAGGGTTATATGGCATCCTATGACGGTTGCTTCACCCCGCAATGCGGGGTTCGCAATAACCGGATCTCCATTGAGATTCCTGCTGGGGCTCGACGGAAGATAATAGACGGGCAGGGTCATTGCGAGCAAAGCGAAGCAAGCAAATGAACCACTTCGAATTTTTTTAATACAATTTTCTATTTCCTGGAAAATAGTATTGATTGCTTTCTCCATCAGGCGGACTCAACGATCAGGAGCATACTGGTTTTGATAGTTACAAAAAAAGATATATTTTTGCAATCCGTAATACTGGTCCTATAGTTCAATGGATAGAACGGAAGTTTCCTAAACTTCAGATTCAGGTTCGATTCCTGGTGGGACTACTTAAAACAGAGTGAGAGTGGGAGCGAGAGCGAACACTCTCATTCTGTTTTCTCAAGACTCACTCTC
>JBBIIS010000001.1:5118-30343 GCA_037446375.1 Bacteroidota bacterium
TGTTTTCTCAAGACTCACTCTCCCACTCACACTCACACTTTCTGGCTTTTATTCAGGCAGCTTAAATTCTCTTCTACCTTAAAGGCCGTCTGGTAATAATTATTAACGGCTCCAATTACTTTGACCTTCACATAATAGGAACTTATAAACTCCGTAAACGCCTTAAACTCATGCATAGGAACGTTGAATTCATCAAAAATTATGATGTCAGACTTATTCAATAAAGGTCCAATCATAGTAAGTGCAAAAAGTGTTGAACTGTAGATATCAGCATCCATATGGATCACTTTTCTCAGATCAGTCTTAAAATCTTTAAGAAAACCCGGTACTGTTTCCTGGAAGATGCCTTTAAAAAACTGACACCTGTCATCATTTACATCAGGGAATTCATCATTGGCCGACATATCGCCTTTTTTAAAAGACCCCCAGTTCTCAGGCAATCCGCTAAAAGTGTCAAAGCCATAAAATCTTGAATCCTTATTCTTTATCCTGCTTACCCACCATTTAAAGGAGTGTCCTCCTGCCACACCAAACTCCAGATAACAGATCCCTGAAAGATCCTCTGTTTTAATAACATGATCATAAAGGTCATACCTTTTACTGTAATCATGATGCCGTGAATAGAAATCGTTAAAATCAGGCATTGGGGTTTTTCTGACCCATCTCGATAGCTTCGAGATGTAAGCCATCGTAAGAAATGCGGAAGAAAATGGTTCAAAAATGAGGTGGAATTTTAATCTTATGAGGTTCGATTTTATCTTTCGTATCGCTTTAATTGCCTTCATTATTTCCCAATGAAATTTTTAAAATATATAAAATAACTAATAGACGACATAATAATTGCAATGCATAGACAATCACAATTCCCACCCTGGTTGAATTCTGATGCCAGTGGAACTAAATTATACAGAGTGAGAGTGTTCGCTCACCTTTCGCAGCCGAAGCATTCATTGAACACCGAAGCAATGGCGGAGGTGGTAGCGCAGGCTGACTCACACTCTCATTCTGTTTCCGGATCAGATTATAAAGAATCTTACCGTTTCTATTGTATGGAACCGTGAGTTTTATCGAGACTCAGCAACCTGGAGACTGCGCTAAAGTCTTTTATATCCACTGTATTTTTCAGGGCAGCCAGACTTATCCCTTCAATGATTACAACTTTGAATGACATTGTACCTGTGGGAGCAGCTGTGTTGTTTACTCCGTTATCAATTTGCTTAAGTAAGAAATCAATACTCCCGACATATACATCAAAGTCCAAATAAGTAACTGAAGAATTATCCACATAGGTATAAGGAAGCAGATTAAAACTATTGGGGGCCACCTCTATCAGCCTGTAAACAAGAACTGCCCCGTTGTAATATATGTCATTGGTTATTTCAGGAACGTTAATTGATACACTATATCCGTCGAGACCTCCGCTCCAGTCTGCAGCATTGATATCGTAAATAACAGAATGGGTATAATTGATCCCGTCAATGCCATTTTCCCCCCTGGGTCCCTTGCACTGAGTTGACAAAAGCGCTAAGAATAAAAATGGCAGGATTTGAAAAACCTTTTTGGCTGGCTGTAATCTATTTGTTTTCATATTTTAAAAAATTGGTTGGTATTAAAAGTAGTTGATTTAGTATCAGTTACAGGATTTCAATATGTACAATTATCAATGATAAAGCTATAAAATGCAGGTAACCCGCGCAAATATTTGTTTTGGCCCCGGAGTTTTTACCATAATCACCGGTAGTCCTTTTCATTCGTAAGGATATATCTTAATCCCATCGACCATGTAGGAAACATGGCATCCATATGATCAAAGCCCGTTAATTCTTCAGATTTAAATTCAAATCCCTTATAATTTCTTTTTTTAAGAATATCAGTAAAGACAATCAGCATACTATCAACATCCCCAACTGTCCCTGAACACATAAAGAGCTTTACGGGAAGTGAATCTGTCCTGGATGAAAGCTTTTCTTCCAGCTCGACCAGATATTTGTCATTTATTACAAAAGGGCTGCCGGCAATATAATTCCTGAACATTGGCTTATCTTCAACTGCTGTTGACAGCAGATTATAAAAAACATAGTATCCTCCTAAAGAATGACCTATCAATGTATTATCTTCAGGTTTTGTCCTGTAAGCTGAATCAATATACGGGATCAGCTCATTCCGTAAAAAAGCGGTATAAAGCTTTCCACCTCCGCTCCCCGGGATTCCTTCTTTCTGTGGATATGAATAATCGCGTCCCCTTAAAGAATCCATAATCATAAAGTCTTTATATCCTACTCCTATATAAATTGCCTGTTTGCAGTCCAGTCCATTGCTTATTAATTTCATCAGTGTTGAGATCATATCAAAAGCAACATTGGCGTCTGTTACATAAACAGCCGGATAAGTCTCATTATTCTTCTCATAATCTTTGGGCAGACAAATAAAAATCCTGAATGTATCCTTTATTGTCTTTGAATAAAAACTAAATGATGTCTGTACAACCGGATCCATTGTAAGGAACGTGGTCAGATCATCCCTTTCATTTTTTGGAAACGCCTGTCTTTTACAGCATATTAAAAATGGAATTAATAATAAGATAAGAAAGATATTTTTCATTTCATTGTTTAACCTATAACGCCAGTATATTCAACTTATTTCTTATTTGGATGGCCCATCTGATTTCACAGGTCCGGATGCTGCATGGAAACCGGCTATGTCAACACTGAGGAGGCGAACAAACTTTGACTCAGGTCTGTGATTAAAACCCATTTTATCTATTCTAATGTGTGAGCTTCCAGATGCCCTTTCCGCCCGTACCCGCAAAATAGTATTTATCCCCCGCGGCCACTGAAATAACTGAGGCTTTGGACAGACCGTCGCTGATCTCCTTCCAGTTTTTTCCATTGTCAAAAGAAATGTAGACGCTTCCTCCATGAGTGCCGGCAAGCAAAGCATTACCGCTTATTGACATTGATATTACCGTTGAATCGCGCATGCCTTTATTTAGTGCGGTCCATTTATTCCCGTTATCTGCAGATAAAAATACTCCGCTGTTGGAGCCTGCCACAAGGTAATTTTCTTTTGTGACGCCTACACAGTTAACCGAACCGGGTGCATACATCTGGTATTCCGGAGCTGACAGAACATGGGTCCAGCTGATGCCGGGGCATGCGGATGAGAAAACATTTCCATCTATTGTACCAATAAAGATCCTGCTCCCGCTTAATGCCACCGACAGAACTGTCATATCATTCCCGGATAAGCCATCATTTACAGCTTTCCAGCTTATCACCTTCGCCGGGGAGACATAAACTCCGCCACCATAAGTTCCGATATAAATGTTATTGCCTTTTGCAGCAATTGACTTGACTATTAAAGCATCATCCGACAATCCATTATTAGCAGCGATCCAGCTTTCACCGTTATCCGCAGAAAGGAAGATCCCGCCTCCATACGTACCTAGATAAATACTTTTCCCGCTTATTGCCATCGACAGCACCCTCAGCCCGGGGTGTGACAATCCGGTATTTTTGGCATCCCATGTCGATCCGTTGTCGGCCGATCTGAAAATACCAGTCCAGGTACCTGCATAGATATACTTAGTTGCCGGGTCAATTGCCATCGCACCCACCAGGCTGCTATCGATCGCCCCCCTGCAATGCTGCCACCGGGGAACCTGGGAAGATAAAAGATAAAAGGAAAAGGACAAAAGGGCAGAAAAGAGAAGCTTTGTTTTCATGGGAACGGGTATAAGATCTTTATAAAAGAAAATTGTAATGAAGTTAAGAGGAAATCTGATTCAGGACAAGTTTTTTAAATGGAATATCCCGCAGATATGTCAGCCACAAGAGATTATTCAACTGCAATCACAAAGTGCCGCGTTCTGAAAAACAGAGTATTGCCAGATATTCCGGGTGTTGCCATGCAGATATCATTAAGGTTGTTCTTTGCTAAAAGAATATATTGCGGACCTGCTTTCACAACATATATGTTCCCCTCCTCTGAACTGAAGTATATTTTGCCGTCGGCGGCAATTGCTGAGGCAGAAAAGGCCTCTTTCAGGTTTTCCCTGTACTTCACCTCGCCGGTAAGGGCATCAAAGACAGTCAGCAATCCATTTATCTGGAGGTTATAAAGAAGCCCGTCGTAAATAAGCGGTGTCTGCATATAAGCCCCACCACGCTTAATGCTCCAGATTATATATTTATTTTTTGTGCTGTCTCCAGCAAGAGAAATTTCACCTTGTGCATCAGGTCTGATGGCAAAAACCGGGGAAGAGGGGCCGTGTGCACTGTTTAAGTAGATTATATCGCTTGCGACAACCGGCGTTGGTGCCGGTGCATCACCTCCGCTGGCCAGATGCCATATCTGTTTCCCGGTTTCAAAATCATAGCCGCAGATCTGCCGGTAGCCATTGGCGATAATCTGTGTCCTGCCATCCTTTGAATATACTGCAGGGGTACACCACGTTGATACTTCATCGCCGCGCGATGTTCTCCATATCTCTTTGCCGGTAGCCAGATCGAGAAGGGCTATAAATGGCTTTTGGGGAATATCGCACTGAACAATGATCTTATCCCTGAAGATGACTGGAGAGCTTGCATATCCCCACTCTACACCAGGGTCGGTATATGGACCGGGATTGAGAATCCCCATATCTTTCTGCCAGATCAGCTGCCCGTTCAGATCGTAACAATAGAGGCCCTCTGAGCCAAAGTGGACGACAAGATATTTTCCATCGGTTGCCGGGGTACAGTTTGCCTGCGTCGATTTTGTGTGTCGCTTCGATTTTGGAACACCCTTATGTGCAACTCTCTGCCAGATGATTTTTCCGCTATTCTTATCAAGGCAGTAAACCTTGAATTCATGTACTTTTTTATCGTCAGCCTCATCGATATCACCATAGAGGCCCACTTTGAGCGATTCATCGTTCGTGGCTGTCGCAGCTGTTGTGACAAAAAGGTATTCATTCCATATAACAACTGAAGAGTGAGCCAGACCCGGTATGGGAGTCTTCCATTTTATTCCCTTTCCGTTTCCGGCATCCCAGGTTTCAGGAGTTTTGGATTTAAAAAGGTAACCCCTGCCCCATGGTCCCCTGAATGATGGCCACTGCTGATCATATAATGACTGGGAATTGAGTTTCCCAAAAGTTATGAAACCTAAAAAAATGAAAGAATAAAGGGCCTTTTTTATCATAGTGATATGCGTCGGATATTATAAAGTAAGGTGTAGAACGTATAATTCAAAAATACAATAATTCCCTTCAATCCTTCAGAGGAAAACCAAAGAGCTGACACTTCAGCGAATGAAATTTCATAATTAAAATACCTTGCATTATCCCGGGAAGATATTCCTGATAATTTAATAACAGTGGTATTAATGAACCAATTGCACTGAAATATGTTTATTAATGACAATTAAAAGAGTCATGAAAAGATTTTTTACAAAAAAAACAGGGCGCTTGACAATTCTCAATATCCTGTTATTCTTCTTCCTGGCAGTCTTTATTTCCTGCATGAAGAAGAGTGCAACCCCACCTGCTGTGACAACTGATAATATTAGCGGACTGACAAAGGTGGCAGCAGTTTCAGGAGGCGATGTTACTAACGACGGCGGTGCAACTGTCGAATCAAGAGGCGTTTGCTGGAGCACTTCAGCATCACCGACAATAAGTGACAACAAGACTGAAGACGGAACAGGTGTTGGCGCTTTTGCTTCTGACCTTACAACTTTGACTGCCAATACAATGTATTTTGTGAGGGCCTATGCGACGAACAGTGCAGGTACCAGCTACGGAAACCAGGTAACATTTACAACACCTCAGACATCTTTGGCGACGCTGACAACCGATGCTGTTTCGATGATCACAGAAGTAAATGCGGTATCGGGAGGCAATATAACTTCCGACGGTGGAGAAGCGGTTACTGCAAGGGGTTTATGCTGGGGTATTTCAATGAACCCGACAGTTTCCGATCCTAAAACTACAGACGGGTCGGGAATTGGAACTTTTTCTGATAGCCTTACAAAGCTTTCTCCCAATACCACATATTTTATAAGAAGCTATGCAATAAACGGCCTGGGAACAGCCTACGGAAACCAGGTAAGTTTCACGACAGCTCCTGTCAGCACGGGTTCAAGTTCTGTTTCGATAGCTGGAATTGCTTTTAATCCCCAAACTATAACCGTCACGGCCGGCACAACTATAACCTGGACAAATAACGACGGAGTTTCCCACACGGTAACAAGCGATACCTCGCTGTTTGACAGCGGCACAATATCGCCGGGGGGAACTTATAGCCATACCTTTGCAACGACTGGCACTTTTGCCTACCATTGCAAATTCCATCCGGGCATGATGGGATCTGTTATTGTAAATTAAACCCTGATATATATTGTATCACCGCAATAATAAAACAGAGATGTGATGATTGCCCGGGGGAAATACCGGGCTTTTTTGTTTTATCCCACCGTAAAATGTAATTTTGAATGAGCCTGACAGAGTTTTCTTTTTTATTGAACCCTTTATACAAAAACAATATGAAAGCACCTTCACTAACCAGGGTATTGAGTTTAATTTTCCTTGCCGGATTGATCATATCTTTCAATCCTCAGCTTCTTGCACAGAAAGCGCTTCCTGATCCGGAATCATTCTTCGGCTTCAAGCCCGGGGCAGACAGGATGCTTTTTGACTACGAAAAGATGATAAGCTATTTTCAGAAGCTGGATGAGGCTTCGCCACGAATTAAGCTTGCTGAAATAGGAACCTCCCCAATGGGCAAAAAGATGTATGTAGTATTTGTCTCCTCAGAAAAGAATATAAGCCACCTAGACGACCTTCGCAAAATAAATGAACAGCTTGCCCTTAATCCTGATCTGAAACAGGCTGAAAGGGATGAGATGATAAAGAACGGAAAGGTTTTTCTGATCGCAACTCTTTCAATGCATTCCGATGAGGTGGGTCCCTCACAGGCCTCTCCGCTTATTGCCTATGACCTTGCAACCACCCACGACAATGATAAGCTTGAACTTCTTAATAACGTTGTCCTGATGATAGTGCCAAGCCATAACCCCGACGGGATGGATATGGTTGTAAATAACTACCTAAAATATAAAGGGACAAAGTATGAAGGAGGAAGCTTTCCCGGGGTATATCACAAATATGTGGGTCATGATAATAACCGCGATTTTGTGACACTCAGCCAGCAGGATACAAAAGCCATTGATGCTATTTTCAGCAAAACATGGTTCCCTCAGGTTATGATAGAAAAGCATCAGATGGGGGTGAATGGGCCGAGATATTATGTTCCGCCCTCGCACGATCCTGTTTCTGAAAATGTTGACCCTGAGCTGTGGAACTGGACCTGGATTTTCGGATCGGGGATGGCAAAAGACATGACAAATGCCGGCCTGAAAGGTGTCAGCCAGGAATATCTTTTTGATATGTACTGGCCCGGTTCAACCGAAACATGCATCTGGAAGAATGTTATCGGACTACTGACCGAATGTGCAAGTGCCGGCGTGGCGACACCGATATATACTGAATTCAGCGAATTATCCGTAGGCGGAAAAGGTCTTGGTGAATACAAGAAGAGCATCAACATGACGGATCCATGGATGGGAGGATGGTGGAAGCTGTCCGACATAATGAACTATGAAATTGTCTCCACATTATCATTGATGAAAACCTCTTCCCGGAACAGGAAGGAAATTCTCACATTCCGCAATGATATCTGCCGGAGAGAGGTCGATCTAGGTAAACAGAAACCGCCTTTTTATTACGTTCTCCCGCTTGCACAGCATGACGTAAGCGAGCTTGTTAGTCTGACCAGCCTTCTCGATGAACACGGCATTAAGGTTTTCAGGCTGAAGGAAGATGTTGTTGCAGAGAACCGCCAGTTCAGGAAAGGGGATATTGTAATCCCGCTGGCACAGCCATTCAGGGCCATGATAAAGGAGATCATGGAAAAGCAGGTATATCCCGTAAGGCATTATGTCCCTAATGGCGAGGTCATAAAGCCATATGATGTGGCATCCTGGTCGCTCCCCTTGCAGATGGGGCTCGAGTGCATTGAGATAGACAGGGAAGGGGTGGATCTCAGGGGGAAAAGTGAATTATTGACTTTCCCGTTCACACTCGCCGGCCCGTCTGATCAGGCCGCATCACAGTTTATTTTTACAGTCAATAACAATGAGAGCTTCAGGGTTGCATTCAGGGCGATCGGTCTTGGACTGAAAGTTATGCGCACGCAGGAACCCTTTACTGTTTCAGGAGCTGTCTTACCTGCAGGAAGCTTTGTTATTGATCCGGGATCAAAAGCAAAGGAACTTCTCCAGGGAATAAAAGTCAACCCGCTTGTCTCATCTTCAGAGGTCAAAGTAAATATGAAACCGGTTGTGATGCCGAGGATCGGCCTTGTAGAAACGAACATGCAGGATATGGACGCCGGCTGGACCAGATTTATTTTTGACACTTATTCGATCCCGTTTACCGTTGTGCATCCCGACGAGTTTGCAAAGATGAAGCCTTCGGATAAATTTGATATCCTGATATTCCCCGATAACCCCAGGTCGGTCTTAATGGAAGGTAAATATAAGGTGGGAGCCGATTACTACCCCCTTGACTTTCCCCCCGATGTAATCAAGGGAATTGGTAAAGACGGATTTGAGGGAATACTGAAATTCCTTTCTAACGGAGGTAAGATAATCAGCTGGGGCGGATCTGTAGATCTTTTTACCGGACAGCTTTCGGTAAAGCTGAGCGAGACGGAACAGGATGAATTTCAGCTCCCTTTTTCAAACAGTAGTGAATCGGCCGGGAAAGAGGGATTATTCTGCCCCGGTTCCCTCCTTGAGGTTGACATGACAGGCGGAAATGAACTCACTCTGGGTGTTGAAAGCAGATCAGCAGGGTTTTTCCTTGGAAATCCGGTGCTGAATACCTCACAGCCTGTATTTGATACTGACAGACGTGTCTTAGGGCTTTTCCCTGAAAAGAATATGCTTCTCAGCGGATATATCGAAAAGGAAGACAAGCTTTCGAACCACCCTGCTATTGTGTGGGTAAAAAAAGGAAAAGGGCAGCTTGTCCTGTTTGCATTCGATCCTATCTTCAGGGCCTCGGTCCCGGTTACCTATAAGCTGCTGTTCAATGCATTGCTGATGGAGTAGTTAAGCTTTTTTCAATGTACTTCAGCAGATTGATTCATCGCAGGCTCCTCGTAATGACCGACTATCTCTTTGACATTTGCTTGAAGTGCTATCAGTGCGTTAAGTGAAAGACGTCATTGCGTACAGCACGAAGCAATCGCATTAAATATATTGGATTCAATTTAACATATCAGCCGAAGCCCCGGCCGGGAATTTGAAGTGACGTTTGTGTTTTCAGCTTCTCAGTATAGTAACTAACCTTAGTGCTCGATACTGAAGTCCTCAAATCCTGCAGGGGGATATTCCGAGATCTTAACTTCCTTTACATGCCCAATGCCAGGTCCGGTGCGACACCAGTCAGCAAATGCCTCAAGCTGATCTGAGGAGCCCTCGGCTTCGATATAGACAGATCCGTCGGGGAGGTTTCTGACGTATCCTTTAACACCGAGGTTCCTTGCCGCACTCGCTGCACTCCATCTGAATCCAACTCCCTGAACGCGTCCGGTGACATGGATCTTGTATAACTTTGTGGCCTGCATGGATCACAATTTAATAAAAATCCGTGAAATGAAATGCAGCTGGAGATTATCGCGCACCCTGGGATAGCCGAATCATCAGGGCCAGGTTTACATGCGGTTTCACCCGAAGTTATTGTTGTCCGGCCATGAAATCAAAGCCCCCCTTCCGGAGATTAATGCCGTATTCCATGTAGGCCTTTAGGCAGGCAAGAAAATTAGCCCATCCTTCCGTGTTGCCGGTGAGCCATTTGATCCCTGCCTCATCATTCTTCCTGCTCTTTTCCGTTATTGTGACAAGGGTGGATCCGTCTTTCATCGGAGTGAGGGTCATCTCACAAAGAAGCGCGCTGCCATCCATATCCCAGTAGAAGGAGATATATTCATCCTTTCTGGTCTTTGAGATCCGGACCGGGAACTCCATGTCAAACTCCGGAAACTTCCAGATGATCTCTTTTCCCTCCTCCATTCTGCCGCTACCTTTGGAAATAAAATAGTTCGACATTCTTTCAGGATCTGCTATCGCTTCAAAAACCTCATGAACAGGCTTCTGTACCTGAAGAGCAGTTTTAATTTCAAGTAATTTATTTTCCATTTTTTTAAGAATTTGATTAATCCAGTTCTTTCAGCATCCAGATGTGGCATGTTCCGTGACCCGAATCGCCAAGAGGATTATCAAGGGTCCTGAAACCCAGCTTTTCATACATCGACACTGCCCTTGAGAACTGGGGAAGGCTTTCGAGATATACTTTATTATAGCCAAAATCCCTTGCTGACTGAAAGCATCGCTCCATCAGCTCCCGGCCTATTCCCTTTCCCCTTGTATCCTTCGACAGGTAGAATTTCACCAGTTCAACACAGTTCTCATCCAGCCCTTTTGTATGATATAGCCCGCAGCAGCCCGCTATGCCATTTTCTGTTTCCGCCACCCAGAGGACCGAACCAGGCAACCGGAAGAGTGTAAAGAGATCATCTGTTGTAGGATCGGTATAGACTGTTCCCTCATGAGGGGCATTGAAATCGTCGAAAGCCGATCTGATTATTTTTGCAAGAATCTGATTATCATCTTTTCTGACCTGCCTGACAACTGCTTCCATATTGCCTGCTCTTTATATAATAATTTCCCCGGAAATGTAAATTTACATCTTATCCTTAAGCGAGAGCCTCCTGAGCGGCTTATTTACCTTAACTGTTATGAATACAACGACCAGGGTCATCATACCACCAAAGATGACGGAAGGTATCAGTCGCATAAGCTTTGCGGCAACACCTGATTCGAAGGCTCCCAGCTCATTTGATGAGCCTATAAAAATGCTGTTTATTGATGCTACCCTTCCCCTCATCTCGTCGGGTGTGAAAAGCTGAAGAATAGTTCCCCTTATAACAACGCTTACATTGTCAAAGCCGCCGCTGAGGATCAGTATCGCAGCTGATAAGAAGAAATTCCTTGAAATTGCAAATGCAATCATGCAAAGGCCAAAGCCCGTTACCGAAAAGAACAGTATCTTACCTGTCTCCTTAACCGGAGGACGGAACATAAGGAGGAAAGCCATCACAGTTGCCCCTATTGCGGGACATGCCCTTAAGAGTCCCAGTCCCTGCGGACCGACATGAAGTATATCTGATGCAAAAACAGGCAGCATCGCAACCGCTCCCCCGAAAAGTACTGCGAACATATCAAGTGAAAACGCCCCCAGCAGCTCGGGCGTCCTGAAAACAAAATCAAACCCGCTCCTGATCCTGAGAAAAATACCTTCGGATACAGGGGGCACCTCATGCTTTACAGTCCTGATCCCGATTATCATTACGAGTGAAGCCAGAAAGAGAGTGAGTACTAGTGAATAGGCAGGGACTATTCCAACGAAGCCATAAACTATGCCTCCGAGGGCCGGACCCATTACAGCTGATGCCTGCCATGTGGCGCTGTTCCATGTGGCAGCATTCGGATAAAGGTTCCGCGGAACCATCTGGCCAAGTAATGCAACGAGCGATGGACCGATTATGCCGCGGGCAAGTCCGGTTATGAATATGGTTGCAAATATTGGCCATGGTCCGAAACGGGGAGATAACCAGTCTGAACAGATGCTGTAAATGAGAAGGATAACCGAACTCAGAATAAGCAGCATGACCGTGTTCCTTATGATTGTCCGCCTGTTCCAGATGTCAATGTAATGGCCTGCAAACAACGAAACGCTTACCTGTGGTACGACCTCAAACAGACCTATCATTCCGAGCCAGAGAACATTCCTTGTGATTTCGTACACCTGCCAGCTTACTATCACGGACATCATAAGCGATCCCATTGTAAGGCAGATGCGGAAAAGGAGAAAAAACCTGAAATTTCTTACATGCAGAACAGCAAAGGCATCGCCGGAGAATAGCTTCTTCATTTAATATATATCTGTCGCAAAAATAACCAAATACCAAGTAGTTGATTATTTATTCAACAAACAAAACTGTCAATAGTTTATCCACAAACAGGGAGATGATTAAAAGGTCCCTGTACAACTATGAGGAAACTCCGTGATCTCCTTGTAAGTTTTTAACCAGCTGTTACACAGAGAAGCACAGTGAAAAACAAGCTTAAATATACACCTTTTATAAAACTTCCTGAATACTGAATATCAGGGAGAAGCAAGTTATTTTATATCAGAGATCTTTAGCTTCATTTCAAAACCTTTTACGTCAACAAGGGGAAGATCTGCTTTTTCTGTCCCTCTCACGCCTTCAAACTGAAGGTCGGCGTTCTCAAGAACCTTAATCCTGACCTTATACGCGGCTTCGTTTATTTCGATCTCGGGGTACTTTATTGCAGCCTTCAGCCTGAAGTCAGTTGACACGGGTATACCCATTGAAATATCGATATACTTCCCGCTTACCTCGATTCCCCTGAATCCTGCCCCTGTTCTCTTGATATCAAAATTATCGTTGAAGCCATCAGATTCAATAAGTGAAGTTGCAAGTTCGTCAGCCCTGAAGCCGGTATATTTTGATTCACCGATCTTCAGTATGTTGATCTTTCCGAAGGAAAACTTGTCGTTAAATGAACTTGATGCATCTATCTCATTGGCTTTATCTGCCTTTATCTCGGCATATTTGGATGTGATCTCCATCTTATCAATGACCCCTGATATTACTGAGCCGTTATAACAATCTATAGTCATATTCCCCGAAGATGTTGTCTTAAGGTCTGAATATTTTGCCCTGAAGTTTACCTCGCCTGTATTTTCGAAAGAAAATTTATCATTATAGCTGTCGATATCAAGTTTGCCTGTCGATTTTGCATTGACCTTTGAGTATTTTGATACAATTGTCAGGTAGCCTGTATTGGCCGCCTCGAAATCGCAGTTATATAGTTCGGCATTGAGATCCTTGATATCCCTGAACTCAAAATTTGAGTATTTGGCGCTTATCTCGCATGTGTTTGTAAGGCTGTTGCCATAAAGGTTGTCGTTGTAAAGATCAAGCCTGAGCTTACCTCCGAAGCTTTCGAGATCAATCCTCGAATATTTAGACTCCAGCACAAGAGCATTCCCTGCCGGCACCCAGAGTTCTGCCTTCATATTGAACTCTGTAAGATTTATATCCTTCTCCCCCTCGATCTCGAGTGTCGTCTTTCCGTTTATGTTTCTGCGATTCTTCCAGAATGTGCTGCTGAAATTGACAGCAGACCCCGAATGACCGAAGTTAAAATTCTCAATGTATTTAAGCAGCCTTGCCTCATCGTCGGCAGTTTTACCTGTCGCCTCCACTGTAAGATGGTACTCAATTTCGCTCCTGTCCCAGGCATGGACCGCAAGATCACAGTTGTAGTTGTCGAAGGTGAGGTTCGTTTCCCTGTTGACCGGATATTTCCAGGTAAATGTCTTCTGTATCTGGGCCGCATTCAGCGAACACAGAGATATAAGAATAAATATTAACAGGGCTGCCGGCCCTTTAGAGATTGATCTTTCCATAGATTTCATGACTGTCTGCTTTATTTGATTCAAGAATTATAAGTTCAAGAAGATGTATCCTCTTTTCATATGTATCAAATATTGTATTGACTATCTTTTCGTTATAGCCGATCTCCTTCAGATCCTTCAGTGACTGATCGTATACAATATCAAGTTTTTTTATCTCATCAAATAGCTGCCTTATTATCTGGTTATCCGAATTGCTGAAAGGCTTCACCTCATCGCTCTTAAGGCTTACGAGCGATCTGTATTCAGTCTCCCTGCGGCCAAGGATCTGACTGATATCCGACAGGGTAACCTTCTTATCCTCAGCCTGCCTGTCAATAATATCCTTAGTTATATAACCCAGGGAAAAAAGAATAAATATGATGGCTGCAATATTCCTGATACGGATCATACTGGTCTTACTGAGCTTCCCTGGCTTTTCATTATTCCCCGGGAGCCTCTTCCTGATACCATCCCAGATCAGGCTGTCATCGGGAGATTCGACATCGAGGTCTCTCCTTTTTGAGCAAAGATATTTTTCCAGATCATTCGGCATATATCATGCTTTTAAGTTTTTTGTTCAATATACAGAGCGCGCGCCTGTACTGGCTCTTGCTTGTCGATTCGGAAATTCCAAGCATCTCCGATATCTCCCTGTGCCTGTATCCTTCCAGAGCATATAGCACAAGTACCGTCCGGCTTCCGTCGGGCAGCTCCTTTATAGCATTATGGACCATAGCCGGGTCGACGTTTTCATCAACCTCCGCAGTAAGGCCTTCTCCTGCTGCGAGAGATTCATCAATATCCTCAAATACTGCTTTCCTCTTCCTTATAAGCGAGATCGAATTATTTATAACTATCCGTTTCAGCCAGCTCCCGAATGAACTTAGGTTGTCAAGTTCTCTCAGCCTGTCGAAGACAGTCACAAATGAATCCTGGAGGACATCCTCAGCATCCATCTTGTTCCCGGTTATCCTGACTGCTATATTGAACATCGCTGATGAGTAATTTTTATAAAGCATGAACTGGGCCTTAATGTCGCCATCAAGACATTCTGCAATGATCCTGTTGTTGATATTGAATTTCTCCGAATCCATTGTTTCAGGCTAAAGACGCAGAAAAGCCGGATTGGTTGGAATATGACCTATTATTTTTATTCCATCACCAGCGGGAAATCGTGCCCTATAGAAAAAGTACTTGGGAACTGCTTGTGCCGGATCAGCTTGTATGAGATCTCCGGAACCTGGTCGTCGATATATGATTTTATTTCATAAACAGTCACTTTTGAATCGAGAGGGGCGCCATCGGCTTTCCCGCTCAGCGCCTCGAGAAGAACATATGTAAAGACCCCGTGGTTCAGGCTTTTTATCTCGGCTGACTGTTGCTGGCTCTCGGAAGAGGCCATTACATGGATGCCGGAGCTCCTAGATAGCTGTGCTAGTGCCTTCTCCTCAGCACCTCCGCGCATTGCAAGAGCCTCCACGGAGCCTCCCGACTGGCAGGCATCGATGAATATCACCTGCTTCAGAGCCGGCAGCAGCTTGAATTTTTCCTCAAGCTCCTTTACATAAAGTGCACCCTTAAGCTTATCCTGCTGATACAGCCCTGTTACCTCCGAGGTAATAAAATAAAATCCGTTATCGACCATGCTTCCATGGCCCGCATAAAACCAGATAAATACATCCTCTTTCTTCATCTGCTTTGTCATCTCATCGAGTGCTGCAAGGATCTTTGCCTTAGTTGCATCCTTATCCAGAAGGGTAATGACGTGGATCTTGCTGAAGAGTTTTCCGGCCTTTGCTTCTATTGCATCTGCGACTGACTGTGCATCAGGCCTTGCATAGGTAAGGGTCATAGCCTCATTATCATATTTATTTATTCCAATGGCCAGAACATAGCAGTCGGAGGTTTTCTGAAGTCCGTTGTAGACAAGGTCTATCGAAGCCTGTGAAGACTCTATCTCGCCATCGCTGAAGGCCGATACTGTGATCTCATTATTGCCTGGAACAAGGTTCAGCTCAAATGTCTTCATGGCGTACTGCCCGGCCTTTGACATCCTCCTGAGGTCGGAGTAATCTACCTCCTGCCTTTTCCCGTTCTGCATAACCTTGAACTCCTTTACCCCTCCTCCGTTATTTGTGACCTTTACCATGAATGTTGCAAATGAATTATCTGTGGGCGGACCCCCCTCCGGCATAACGATCTCCACTGTCGGAGGCGGGTACTTTTCTACTGTCTGAACCAGGTTCTGCCTGAAAGCGGGATTGTTACCAAAAGCCTCGCTATAGAGTCCAGGACGATAGAATTCGTTGAAGAACTGACCTATATTGTAGATCTCCGTCCCTTTTACAAAGGAGATTGAACTATAGGCTCCCTCGCTGGCATCAAAATAGCCTTCAGGAATCTTAATGAACCAGTCGTTATCGTTCAGGAATACTACCGAAACAAGCTCCTTTTTAGTTTCAACATTCCAGACTCTTACAGAGCCATCACGGCTGCCGGAAATAATATATTTCAGATCGGATGTGATATTTACATCACCCACTCCTCCCGTGTGTCCGGTAAACGCGGAGACCATTTCTCCGGTGATTGCATCCCACATTTTCACGGTAAAATCTTCCCCTCCCGTAACAATGAATTTCCCTGAACGATCGAAAATAGCACATGATGCGCCTCCCGGATGGGCCTTTAGTCTCATGGTCTGGAGCCCTGATCCGATATCCCAGATCCGTACGCTGCCATCCTGCCCGGATGTTATAAACCTGTCGCCCGATGGGTTGAAGCTTATTGAGTTAATCAGGGTGCCGTCTGCATGTCCGATGAAATTTCTGATCTCCTCGCCGGTATCGATCTCGGTCATTTTAAGTTTCATATCGAGTCCGGCTGATACAAAATAGAGACCGTTTGGTGTGAACCTGACGCGGTAACATCCCCTTCCTTCATGAGGATTTATAGCCCTTATTCTGTCTCCTGTCTTCAGGTCCCATATTATCACATAGCCTCCCCAGATGGCTGCAGCAAGCATCTTTCCATCGGAACTGAAATCGAGCGAATATATTGCCTCCTTCTCATCGGGAAAAGTGAAGGTCCTTACAGCCGTTCCCGATTCTATATCCCAGATTATAACTTTCCCGTCGAGACCGCCTGTTGCGACAAATTTGCTGTCGGAACTGAAGGAAAGGCTTATTACCATGCTTTTATGTCCCTTTAAAGTCTTAAAGACCTTCCCCGTTGTGAAATCGATGATCTTCGCGTTGTTGCCTGTCCGTCCGACGGCAATATATTTCCCGTCGGGGCTGAGCTTTGCCTCGTTGACAAGGGCAGCCCAGTACATATATGAATCGCTGAGTATCCTCTCATCAACCTGGTTGAGGTAGCCCCTGAGTGTCATTATAAGGTTTCCCTTTTCAGTACCGGTCACATCTGCAGTCCTCTTTTCATTTCCTGTAACAATCTCTTTCCCGTCGGGACTGAGTGCAACTGACATTACTTTTCTTTCGGAATAATTACCTGTCTTCAGTACCTTATCCCAGCTTTTCATATCCCAGAGCTCGGCGACACCATACTCAAAAGCCGCAAGGTATCTGTTATCGGCGCTTACACTAAGCCCTTCGGCCGTTCCTCCCTGTCCGTAGAGAACTCTGACAACTTTGCCTGTAGATGTCTCAAAAACCTTTATTGAGTCCGATCCGGCTGAAATAATATATTTGTTGTCAGGAGTAATAACAGCATTTATAATGCAGGAGCTGCACCATGCATTCTCCTTCTTGTACTTTCGGATCTCCTTAAATGTTGTGCCGTCGAAGAGGATGGCTGTATAGTCGGCGACTCCGGCGATGATATATTTCCCGTCGCGGCTGTATGCGACACTGTTTGCCTCCGGAAATTCGTATGCCTTATCATAGTTCAGATCGGAGGGGATGGCTTTTATATCAGCGATCCTGTTACCCGTTGCTATCTCCCAGAGGGATATGAAGGATTTACGGCTGCCTGTTATCACCTTTGTTCCGTCGGGGCTGAATGAGGCGCATGTGAATTTGTCCTCTTCGGGCTTTAACTGTTTTAGTATTTTTCCGCTGTTGATATCCCATACTGTAAGGGTTCCGTTATCGCTTACCGCCAGAATGCATGTTCCCTGCCTGTTTATCTCAACACCTGAGATGCCGGAAATATTACCCTGGAAAGTGCGTATCTCCCTTCCGTCGGTTCTTCTCCAGAGCTTTACTGTTTTGTCATCGCTTCCGGTGGCAATGAACTTCCCGTCGATACTGTAGCAGACAGCTGTTACAGGTCCATAATGGCCTGTCTGAACAACTGTTTCCACAGTCTGTGCACAGATATTCATGAAGCTGAATAGTGCAGCAATAATTGCTATAAGCCTGATAGTGACTGACATTTCTGAACTTTTTAATGATTCTTAAAGTTAAGAATTGTTTTGAATGAATCTTATGGTACATTTGGTGCCAGCGCATTGAAACCTATCAACTAACCGGACCTATTGTTTGAACTTTCCCCGGAAAAAAGCAGCCGGCAGCCTTAAGGAATTTCAGTCCCACTGTGCAGAAGGGTCGCTCGCCACTATGAAATATATCTCTCCGGGCGTGGGTACAGAGCTATGTATATGATCAGTGTCAGAGTCGTCGATTCGGCAGATGCAAGAAAGCTGGCAGAGACAATCCTGGCAATAGCCGGGCATAAAATCTGGGGAGCACTTGACTCCGTAGATGTGCAGGCAATAGTAATTGGCGCATCAAATGATACTCTCCATGACCATGATGATGCGCTTCGGATTTCGGCCCTTATTGAGGAGAAGCTGAAAGAGCTTATCGGAAAGACAGGCAGCTGATCTACTTTGTCAGCTTCCTGAATTTTATCCTTACGGGTGCCGCATTATTAACCCTTTTCCGGTAATTTTCCTCATAATCGGAGTAGTTCCCTTCGAACCACGTCACTTTTGAATCACCCTCAAATGCCAGGATGTGAGTTGTTACCCTGTCGAGGAACCACCGGTCGTGTGAAATAATGACCGCGCAGCCGGCGAAATTTTCAAGTCCCTCTTCAAGAGCCCTCAGGGTATTGACATCAATATCGTTTGTGGGCTCATCGAGCAGGAGAACATTCGCGCCTGACTTCAGGGTAAGTGCCAGGTGAAGCCTGTTCCGCTCACCACCGGACAGCACTCCGCATTTCTTTTCCTGATCGGCGCCTGTAAAATTGAATCTTGCCACATAGGCTCTTGCATTGACAAGGCGGTTACCAACCATTATATCGGGCTGCCCGCCAGAGATAACTTCATATACTGTTTTAGAGGGATCGATATCCTGGTGTGACTGATCGACGTAGCCGAGAGCGACTGTTTCGCCTATTTCAAATTCTCCCTTTGTCGGAACCTCCTGTTTCATTATCATTCTGAAGAGAGTCGTTTTTCCAGCACCGTTCGGACCAATGACACCCACTATTCCGTTTGGAGGAAGGCTGAATTCAAGATCATCGAAGAGAAGCTTGTCGTCGAACGATTTTGCAACTTTAGATGCCTTAATGACCTTATCTCCAAGGCGCGGGCCGTTCGGAATAAAGATCTCGAGTTTTTCCTCTTTCTGCTTTACATCCTGGTTAAGGAGGTTCTCATAGGCGCCGAGCCTTGCCTTTGATTTTGCGTGCCGTGCCTTTGGCGACATCCTTACCCAGTCAAGCTCCCGCTCAAGGATCTTGCGTCTTTTAACATTGCCTTTCTCCTCGGCTTCAAGTCTCTTTGATTTTTGTTCCAGCCACGAAGAGTAGTTACCTTTCCATGGTATCCCTTCACCCCTGTCGAGTTCCAGGATCCACCCGGCAACATTATCAAGAAAGTACCTGTCGTGAGTAATGCAGATAACAGTTCCCTTATATTGCTTGAGGTGAGTCTCGAGCCATTGTACCGATTCAGCATCGAGATGGTTGGTGGGTTCATCGAGGAGCAGAATATCCGGTTCCCTCAAAAGAAGCCTGCAGAGAGCTACCCTGCGGCGTTCTCCTCCGGAGAGTATATTTACAGGAGCACTGCTTTCGGGGCATCTGAGAGCATCCATGGCCCGTTCGAGCCTGTGCTCTATATTCCACCCGTCGTGGTATTCTATCTTTTCCTGGAGAATCGCCTGCCTGTCCATAAGCGATTGCATTTTATCAGGATTCCCGTAGACCTCCGGTTCACCGAAGCTGTTGTTGATCTGCTCGTACTCCCTGATAATGTCCATTGTCTCCTGAACGCCCTCCTCAACAATCTCCCTTACTGTTCTTGTTTCGTCGAGAAGAGGATCCTGCGGAAGCAATCCTACAGTATATCCAGGACTGAAAACAACCTCGCCCTGGTATTCCTTTTCCATGCCGGCGATTATCCTCAGAAGAGTTGATTTACCTGAGCCGTTCAGACCGATGATACCGATCTTTGCTCCAAGAAAGAATGAGAGAGAAATATCCTTGATAACCTGCCGGTGAGGAGGATAGATCTTGCTGACGCGGTACATCGAGAATATGATCTTGTTATCTTCTGCCATATGGTATGATTTATATTCTAAAAAAAAGAGGTTGAAAAAATTCAACCTCCAAAAGTAATAATTTAAAATTTCGTTTATTGATTGTTAAAGAGCTTTACGGTATCATCCTGCATAAGGACCCATATTGTATAGACCCCTACAAGCGTTCCGATAGGGATATTGAAGCATCCCAATGCAGAGACGATTATTGTTATTATTCTTCCCCATCCCTTGTAGCTCAGGACAGCTATCCCGGCCACGAGTCCGAGGATTGATATCACCCCCAGAAACAACGGCAATGCGATAGCAAGAAATCCCAGCACATTCAGAGCAGTTTCGTCATCGCCAACCTGGCCCCTGGCAAAATTGAAAACGAAGTAAAGCACTATTGCCGCAATAAGCCAGAGGGAGCTGAAGCCGATCTGCAGTGCTCCTACTATCGTTACGTGTTTTTTCATTCTTGACTCTTCCATGACACTTAGTTTTAATGTTGTTTATATTTTCATTCCTGACCAAATGACATGGTTTTTGCCGGAATGCTGCATAAGCTCGCAGGAAATTTAGTAAAAATTAGTTTTGTTTAAGAAAATTATGTCAAAAATGATGTTACCTCCATCCATACGCTTTGCTTAAAACTTTCTTCTCCGGGCTTCGAATCTAATATATTAAATAATGACCTGTTTAGCCGATTGCTTAGCTTCGCTCGCAATGACAGTGAAATACATTTGCATTTTGATTCGCCGGATGCGATTGCTTTGCTTCGCCCGAAATTACAGAATTACTATCAGACATTTGTGAGGCGGAATACAAGTGCTGTCAGGGTTCGGAATCGGGATGGGTGGCCAGTTAAATGCAAAACAGTACTTTTTCTCGATGCAACTTTCCCCCAAAAAGTTGTGTCTGTCATATATGTAAACCTGAATTAAAGAGTTTTTGTATATTTGAAGAGAAATATTGAACCTATGAAAAAGAAATTATTATTTGTTGCAGCTTTCGTTCTTCTGGCTTTGTCGTTTAACGCATGCAGTGTGCTTAATAACTGTAAGATGTGTGCATACGTTCAGTATGAAAACGGATCTGTAATTAATACTGGCTCCGAGACTCAGTATTGCGGTACTGACCTTATAAAGCAGGAGGCAATTCCTGACGTTACAGTCGGAACCATCACCACAAAGGTTGAGTGCCACTAATAGCGGACTCCAATAAGAGTTACATCATCTACCTGGGGATTTTCGCCTCTCCAGTCTTCAAATACCTTGTCAAGTACTTTTCCCTGTTCCAGCATGGGCTGAGCTGATATTTGCAGGAGTGTTTCCCTGAGTTTTGCCGACATGAATTTCTTTTCGTTCGGGCCGCCGAACTGGTCGCAGTATCCATCAGAGAATATATAGAATGAATCTCCCCTTTGTATTTCAATCTTATTGAGGGTAAACGGCTGCATCTTATAATGAATTGCAACTGGCATTTTATCGGGCCTGTAATTGGTAAGCTCGCCGCCTCTTACAAGGTACAGCGGGTTATTTCCTCCGGCATACCACAATATGTTTTGTGAAAAGTCGACTGTGACAACCGCTATATCCATTCCATCCTTCACGGTATCCTCGTCCACCACCTGTTTCAGAGATTTTATGACACCCTGCCGCAGGTTTTCAATTATCTGGTCAGGCATTATTATATTCTTCTCGTTAACAATTTCGTTAAGCAATGTTACGCCAAGCATGCTCATAAAGGCTCCGGGGACACCATGACCTGTACAGTCGGCGGCAATTATGACCTGGATATTTTCCTTTGCTGCTACCCAGTAGAAGTCTCCGCTCACAATTGCCAGGGGCTTATAAAGCACAAAATGCTCGAGCTTGTCGCTGAATAGCTCAAGTGAGGGGATAAGAGCCGTCTGAATCCTCTTTGCATACATTATACTGTCAGTAATATGCTTTTTCTGGTAAGCTATCTGGTCCCTCTGGGCAGCCGCTATATCGCGCTGTTTTTCTATCTCGTCCTTCTGGGCTGAAATGAGCCGGTTTTTCTCCTCAAGCTTTATGTTTGCCTCCCTCTTGATCTTATAGCCCCTGTAGATGTAGTAGGCGAGGAAACTGGCAAGGACAAGAGCAAATATGATGAAGTATATGATTATCTTCTGTTTCTCGAGGGTTGCAACCTGGATCTTAATCCTGCCTTCCTGGTCTGATATCTTCTTCAGCTGGATCTCAATCTTTGACTTCTGAACCGCAAGAGTGTCCTGCTGCACCCTGATATTGTCCAGCTGCCTTGTAATTGAATCTTTCTGAATAAATATTGTTTTATTCTGAACGGTTATCTCGCCTCTTTGCTTGGAGATCTGTGACATCTGGTAATTAAGGACCTTCTGCTTTTCAGCGAGCGCCTTCTCCTTTGCAACGATTTGTGCATCCAGGCTGTCGAGCAGCGCCTTCTGCTTCAGAATTTCTTTCTTCTGAACATCAATTGTCTCAAGCTGCTCCTGAATTGTTTTTTTCTGCTCTTCTATCTGTTTGCTTGCGATATCAAAAAGATTCTGCCAGTCTTCCTTTGTCTTGATCGCCTGGAACAGGAGAGTCTGAGGAACCTCCATCCCCTCCTGTTTTACATATTCTTCATTTACATCAAACCTTGGCTTGCCGTCGACAACAATGAAATTTATCATTGATTCACGGAATTCATACCCTTCAGTTATAAGCAAAGTATGCTGACCCGCAATTTTGGCCTTTATCTTGTCGAGATTAAAGCCTGCATTCTTGTTTACATAGAGAACCTGTACATGCCTGAGGCTCTCAAGGAGCTTGAATCCTGCAACACTTACAGGCTTATCCTGTACACGGTTTCTTGTTTTGGCGAGATTTCCCATCTCATTAATAAGATCATAATCACCAACAAGCACTCCGAACTTGAAAGATGATGAATCCTTAAAACCGGCCCCGTAGTCGATATATTTGGCCAGGTCGAAAATATAAAGGGCCCTAGTCGGGTTATCAAATCCGTTCTGTCCCTTTGCCGAACTAACTGTAATTACCAGTATCAAAGCCATAAAAATGGCTTTTAAGTTGTTAAATTTCCGGTTCATTGTGGGTCATTTAGATAGTCCGAATTTGCAAATTATTCTCCAGTAAAACAAATTGAGCCAAAGATTGGCTTTCATCGCATGTTGAAAAAATGTTAATAACTGGGGATTATGCCCCCTCCCCTGTCTTATTCTTGTCGTAATTTTACATATACCTAATCGTTCAGGATAATGAGTTTAAGTTTCAACAACCTCGAGCTTCACGATAAAAAAATAATTATTATAGAGGATGACGTACCGTCAATAAGGTACTACGAGACTCTCCTGACGAATTCAGGTGCTTCAATAAATGTATTCACAAATGGCAAGGATTTTCTCAAATATTTTGAATCTGAAAAGGAGAATATAGATCTTGTAATAATGGATTTCCTCATCCCTTTCATAAACGGGATAGAATGCACACGTATCTTCCGCAGGGAGAACAAGAAAACGCCAGTACTTATGGTTTCTGCATATTTCTCTGAACAGACCAAAAATGAAGCTCTTATTGCCGGCTGCAATGAATATGTACTGAAGCCTGTATATCCCGAAAAGATATTCTGCCTGCTTGAGAAATATCTCAGGCCGGAGGTCAGCTACAGATCACTATACTAGTTCGCCTGACCCGGGCCCTGTCTTACCGCTTTCAAATATCTTGTATAGTATTCTTCTATCTTCTTAGAATAATCATCTGCCAGCTTGTCCTGGTGTACTGACTTAAGTGCACTTGCAGTTTTTGAAATGTACTGTACTGAAGTCTGGATCTCATAATCAGCAGCTGAAATAATCTCTGTTTCCTGTTTCAAGTAATAATCAAGCTTCTCAAAATAGTAAGCTGCGAGCTCCTTTGCCAGTTCAATTCCTTTTTCAGTTGCTCCCGACATAAGGTATGCTTCAACTATATCCGGCATATACATATCCCACGGGATCTTATCAAGAGGGAATGTCTGCATGCAATAATCCAGCACCTCGATTGCCTTTTCATTTTTACCCTGGGCAGCAAGAGCCATTGCAAGCCTGGCATAGTTGTATCTTGCCTTAACGACTATGAGAGTACGCTTGTGATTGTAATCGATAAAGACCCCTTTTTCCTTAGCGCCTCCCCAAACGAATTTCTTCATAAGGTTGTTGTAAAGGATATCAGGATCAACTCTGCCGTATTCGAGCCAGCTCCTGTTCTCTGATTTTATCGGAACAAGCCTGTATGCAATTCCTTCCAACTGGAAATATTCTTCCAGTCCCAATGCATCGCCGTGATATCCTGTAACAAAGTAGATCGGTCTCTTCCAGTCGTTGTGAGCAAGTATATCAAGCACTATAAGCTGGCTTTTCAGTATTGAGCCTCCCTTTAGCTTGATGTCAATATATGGAACGATCTTATCAGCATCCTCAGGCTTTACAGCGCCTGATGCTATTACCTTGGCCGCATCCACCGGAATTCTTATTGTCCTTGATGGTATTATATCAAGTGACTCCGTGGTTGAAATCTGGTATTTAGTTGCGGGATCCGGACTGTTCACCCATTCAATTATAGTTTTAATATCTACAGGGCTCTTTGTTTTTTCAATTATATATAACTGGTTATTTACACCGTCGAAATATTTAGATGATGGCAGGGATATGGGCAATGGAGCCGATTCGTGAGTTCTGTCTTTCATCTGATCGATATACCAGTCGGTATTCAGGAGCATAAGGTTGCAAACGCGGACATCGGTTCTCATATTTTCTACCTCCTGTGCATACCAGAGAGGGAATGTATCGTTATCCCCGTTCGTGAAGAGTATGGCATCGGGGGCACAGGTGTTGAGATAATTAAATGCAACATCCCTTGCAAGATATCTGCCCGACCTGTCGTGATCGTCATAATTCTGGGTTCCCATTATAACCGGGACTGCCAGTATACAGGCTATACCGGCGAGCGGTGCTGCAATTTTTTCTTTCAGAAATTTCGCAAGCAGCTCAAAAAGCGCAAGCACCCCGATTCCTATCCAGATAGCAAAGAAATAGAAAGATCCTGCATAGGCATAATCCCTCTCCCTGGGCTGGTTGGGGTACTGGTTAAGATAT
>JBBIIS010000001.1:30353-37105 GCA_037446375.1 Bacteroidota bacterium
CATAAGGAAAAGCAGCATAACTATCCACCAGAATTTGGTGTTGCGGTTAAAATGATAGAATATCCCGATAAGACCCAGCAGGAATGGAAGCATATAGTAAACATTTCTCGACGGGTCGTTTTTCATATCAGCAGGCATATCAGGAGTACCCAGCTTCAGAAGATTCTGATCAATAAAGTTTATTCCCGTTATCCAGTTCCCGTTTATAGGGCCACCGTAACCCTGAGTGTCGTTCTGTCTTCCCGAAAAGTTCCACATGAGGTATCTGAAATACATGTAATCAATCTGATAGGCAAAGAAAAACCTGAGGTTTTCGAGGAATGTGGGCTTCTTTATTATCTTTTTCTGCCCGTTCTGGTCTGTTACCTGGATCGGAACGCCTTTCATCTTTGACCATTCCTGGTAAGCCTGAATGTGATCGCTCTGGTCGCTCCACATCCTTGGAAATACTGTAAGAAAGCGCTCATCATATACTCTTTCAATATCGTGGCTGGTTACTTTGTATTTGCCATCTACAAGGCTGTATCTCTCTTTCCCATCCTTGTAATCCAGTACAGGGGCATTGAAATACTGACCCGTGAAAAGAGGCCGCTGTCCATACTGCTCCCTGTTTATAAAATAGAGGAAGTTATTCGGATTTGAAGGGTTGTTTTCATTCAACGGTGTATTTGCTGATGACCTTATGAATATAAGGGCATTGGCTGAAAAGCCTATGAGCAATACCATTATCGACGTGAGAGTAAGATTAAGTAAGTACCTGTCCTTTTCGGTCACATACCATACAAATACACCAATCGCAATAAGAACAGCAAGATTTAGCAAGAGCGAATCAGTAACAACCCAGATACCCGAGAAAAGCAGGGCGGCCGTTGCAAGAACAGCGGTTCTTTTATGTCCCGAGGAGTAAAGGGTGGCACGGATCGCCAGTACAAAGAATACGATAATAAGAAGAACGTGGAATATTACACCGCTGTTTATCGGAAGGTTGAGTGAATTTGCAAAGAACCTGTCAATCTCGTCCGAAATGGTTGCAACACCAGGGATAAGACCAAAGAGGATCAGTCCAAGAAGTACAAATGAGACTCCCGAAAATATAAGAAAGCTTTTCCAGGAGAATTCATACTTCCTGAAATAATAGACAAGGGCCAGCGCAGGTATAGTCAGAAGGTTCAGCAGGTGCACTCCTATAGACAATCCTGTAAGAAATGCAATCAGAATGATCCATTTATCACTGTTTTTCTCATCTGCAACATCCTCCCATTTCAGCATCGCCCATACAACGATCGCAGTAAAGAATGATGAACTGGCATAGACCTCCCCCTCCACGGCTGAGAACCAAAATGAATCAGTGAATGCATACGCAACAGCTCCGACAATTCCTGCCGACATAACAGCAATTAACCTTCCCGTTGTCATCTGCTCATCTGTCTTTATCATTATCTTTCGAGCCAGGTGAGTTATGGTCCAGAAGAGAAATAGTATTGCAAAAGCACTTGCAAGAGCAGACATTGAGTTGACCATTATTGCAACTTTTGCTGTATTGCCAAAGGCAAGATGAGTAAAGAAATTAGCCATTAGCATGAAGACAGGGTTCCCGGGAGGATGACCGACCTCAAGCTTGAAACCTGATGCTATGAACTCTCCGCAATCCCACAGGCTGGCAGTTGATTCCCTCGTCAGAAGGTAAATTACAGCCGCAAAAAGAAAAACTCCCCAGCCGGTGAGGTTATTTACTAGCTTGTATCTTTTCATCTCTTTAAATATTATTATATGTAAACCGGGAGAATTCGGATCATTGGACGAAAATACTTATTTTTTCGAAAGGATAATATAAGTTAATAGTTAAGAGTTATTCATAAGGCCCTCCGAAGGCTATATTATACTTTATAATTTTGATAACAAGTTTAATTTCTTTTAACCTGATGATAACACCCCCTTTCATATTCCCCCCGGAGGTGGGCCGGGCGTTAAGAAACAGCCCTTTATGCTGTAATAGCGAAGGAGCCAGATTGAAGGTCAGCCCATGCAAAAGTCAGGCTTGTTCGCGGAAATTGCCCACCGGGCGATTTCCAGTCGATCCACCTGTTGAAGACCGGAAAGGGGGTAAGATGCAGTCAGAAACTAATGAAACATTCCGGTTCAGGAATTGTCAAATGCATGAAGTAATCCGGGGCAAATCCTGTTTATCTTCCGGGGCAGGGAATCTATAATTATTATATTTGGATAAATTCAGTACTGATGAAATTCCGGCTTCTTTGTATCACTTTTCTCGCTTTGATATATCCGATCTCATTGCATGCCCAGTTTTTCGATACCGGCACCGATCCGGCCGGACTGAAATGGCTGAGTATCAAAACTGAAAAATTTACACTGATATATCCCGAAAGTTTTGGTGCTCAAGGTATAAAATGTGCGAAATCTCTCGACAATTCTATTAACCGGCTCACAGCTCTCTACCCGGGTATAAAAATCAGGATCCCAGTTGTCATCCATAATTATACGACATTTTCGAACGGATATGTCTCGTGGGCCCCGAAAAGGATAGAGATGTATCCAACGCCGGAGCAGAACACGATTCCTCTTGATCCGATCGAACAGCTGACCGCGCATGAGCTCACTCATGTTATGCAAATGTACTCTCTTAAAAAGGGTCTTCTTGGCTTTCTTACAATTCTTGGAGGTGAGCAGGTTACCGGGGCGGCGGGCATCTTCCTGCCAATGTGGTTTATGGAGGGTGATGCGGTCCTTGCGGAATCGGTACTTACGGAATCGGGGCGCGGAAGAGACGCATCTTTTCAGAAACAGATGAAAGCTGTAGTTACGGGAAGAGAGAAACTCTACAGCTACGACAAAATGATTTTTGGGTCATTCAGGGACTATACTCCAGATCACTATCAGTTCGGTTATCAGATTGCTGCATATTCCACATCAAGGTATGGCCATCAGATATGGAATAAGGCTCTGGGTTACACTGCCAGATATCCTTTCACCCTCGACCCTCTGCTTATAAGCCTTGAGAAATCGACCGGACTTACAAAGGGTGGATTGTACAGGGAGACTTTTGACTCGCTTAAAACAATATGGCGGAAAGACTTATCAAAGGCAGCACCAATAGGCTATCAGACTCTGAACAACGACCTGCAGACCGCATACAGAAACTATTACTCTCCGGTAACAGTTGGACGGGACAGTATCATTGCCATAAAAACATCCCTTTCTGCCCTTCCTTCATTTGTTTTGCTGAACCCTTCGCGGAAAGATGAAAAGAAAATATTCACGCCGGGTTCGTTGTGGCCATGGTACATATCCGGAGGAGGGAGGAAGATAGTATGGGTCGAGGATCGCCCCGATCCCAGATGGGAGAACAGGACTTATTCTGTTATAATGTTACTTGATATATCGACAGGAAAAAGCATCCAGCTAAGCCGGAAGACCAGGTATTTGTCGGCTGCAATCTCTCCGGACGGGAAATATGTCGCAGCTGCAGAAAGCAGTGTGGCGAACAGGAACAGCATTGTGATACTGGATGCATCCACAGGAAGTATTTTAAGAACAAGCCCCGTTCCGGGAAACGCTTATCCACAGAAGCCTGAATGGTCTTCAACAGGAGGCAAGCTTACAATAATTGCGCTTACCAACGGCGGGGAAGGGATTATGTCGTGGGCACCGGCGACTGATAAATGGGAGACACTTATTGAACCCGGGAGGGATGATCTTCAGTCCTCTTTCCTGAGGAATGATACGCTTTTCTATGTCAGTTCAGCATCGGGGACAGATAATATCTATATGCTCCCGCAGGGTGGCGGCCCCGTTATGATAACAAATTCGAGGTTCGGATGTTATGATCCTGAGCTTAAGGGCACTTCGCTCTGCTTCTCTGATTATACACCTATGGGCTACAGGATCTGTAGAATTGAAGCTGATCTTAAGAACACCAGCCTGTCCGGATTTAAGATGAAGGATTCCTTTCTGATAAACAGGATGGACACGTTGAATAAGCAGGATTACAGCTTACTTGAAAACAAGTACAACCCGGTACCCTATAATAAGCTTACGCATCTTTTCAGGTTCCACAGCTGGATGCCCTTCTATGCGGATCTTGAACAGGTCCGCACCGATCCTGCATCAGTTAGGCCCGGGGTGACAATCTTCTCGCAGAATACCCTGAGCTCGCTTATTACATCCATAGGATATGAATATTCCGACGGAAGAAATAACTTTCATTACCGGATCACCTGGAAAGGATGGCTTCCGGTATTCGAGTCGAGGATAGACTACGGTAGTGCACCGGTCATCTATAAGACCGGAACCACTGTCGGCGACCCTTCCCTGCTCAGCCCTTCAATGAGCTTTTCAAACGGGGTTTCCGTTCCCCTAAGTTTCTCAACAGGCCGGTTCTCACAATTCCTGTACGGATCCTTTTCAGTAAAATATGAGAATAATTATGTATATCAGAAAGAATCAAACACATACGATTACGGGCAAGTTCAGTTATGGTCGAGACTTTATTTCTCAAATTCTGATGCTCTGTCGGGCAGTGATATCTTCCCCCGCTGGGCGCAGATAGTCGATCTTTCGTATATAAATTATCCGTTCGATAATACGATTTACAGTCCTATGACTTCACTCAGGACTGCATTTTATTTTCCGGGATTTGCTCGGAATCACAGCTTAAAGCTACGGTTTGAAACTGATTATCAGAGTGGTAAACAGTTGCTGCTGTCGAACCTTTCGGCACTCCCCAGAGGCTACCTGAATATGGTTTCACTCAATTACAGATTATACTCAGCCGATTACACGCTGCCTCTTTTCTATCCCGATCTGAGCATCCCGATGGTTGTGTACCTGAAGAGGATACGCGGAGGCGTTTTTTACGATTATGCAACAGGGAAGAACAACTATTTCGAGGCAAATGCCGATAATATCTTCCAGAACGGAAATACCCATTATAACTATAACAGGAACTCTGATACATTCAGTTCAGCCGGATGTGAGATCCTGGCAGATTTCTATCTTTTCCGCCTGCCTTTAATGATCTCCGGAGGGGTTCAGGCAGCATGGAAGAGCATGTACGATGCTCCTGCAATTCAATTACTGTTCAATATTGATATTTTCGGAATGAAAGTCGGGAAAGGCAGATTGTAACCTTTATCAAATCAGTTCATGACAGTCTTCCTGCAGTCTCTTTTATAAGCGCCCAGGCTCTCGTTACGTGATCAATTGTGACGTTTGTCTGGGCAGTGACCATTCTCAGAGTATATTTTCCGCGGAGCCTTGTGTGACTCAGATAGATCTTTCCCGAATCGTTCAGCCTGTGGTTCAGCTCCTCGTTGAGCCTGTTTGTCATTTCTTCATCCTTATCATCCCTGACGTACCGAAAGCAAACCGTATTGAGCAACACGGGAGCCATCAGCTCAAAGTGGCTATCTGCGGCGATCATTTCCGACAGCTTTTTTGCAAGGCTGATATGGTATCTGACCTTCTCCCTGAGTCCGCTTATACCGTACATTCTTATAACGCACCATAGCTTCAGGGCCCTGAATCTGCGGCCCAGGGGCACACCCCAGTCGCGGTAATCATTTACCTTGCCCCTTGTTCTTGTCTGAAGGTATTCAGGAAGTATTTCGAAGGTTCGTATCAGATCGTCTGCGCTTTTTACAAAATATGCCGTGCAGTCAAAATTTGTGAACATCCATTTATGAGGATTGAATACAAAGCTGTCGAAATACTCGCTTCCATCTATCATCCACCTGAATTCGGGAAGAAGTAGGGCAGTGCCGCCCAGGGCTGCATCTACATGCAGCCATATGCCGTATACCGAGCATATCTCGCCTATCCTGCGCAGCGGATCGATTGCAGTTGTTCCGGTTGTCCCGATAGTAGCGACTACACAACAGGGGGTGAATCCTGATCCTATATCTTCAATGATAGCTTTTTCAAGGGCAATGGGATCCATTGAATAATCATCGCGGACCTTTATCTTAACAAGATTTCTTCTGCCAATCCCGGCTATTTTCACGGCCTTTTCGACGGACGAGTGGGTTTGTTCAGAGCAGTATACTCTGAGTGCAGGTCCTTCTGATGCCCCTCTTTCGTTTATCCTGTACTCAGTCACCTTTTCCCGTGCTGTAAGGATCGCTGTGAGGGTGGCAGTTGAAGCCGAATCCTGTATCACTCCTTCGAAGCTGGCAGGCAGGCCTGTGGCATCTCGAAGCCAGTTCATGACCTTCTCCTCAAGCTCTGCCGCGGCTGGTGAGGTTTCCCATATCATGCACTGGGCAGCCAGAGTTGATGTAAGCATTTCGGCGAGTACCGAAGGGGGGCTTGAATTGGCGGGAAAATAAGCGAAAAAATTGGGACTCTGCCAGTGGGTAATGCCTGGCATTATTATCTTTTCAAAATCGCCGAAAAACTTTTCGAATGATTCAGGTTCAAGAGGAGGGTCATCCGGAATCCTGGCGAATATCTCGCCAGGATTTACCTTTGATTTTACAGGATATGATTCAACATTCTCCATGTAGGTGGCCATCCATTCGACCAGCTCATGTGCATATTTCCTGAATTCACCGGGTTTCATCTCAGGTAGCTGCGCGAACAGATTCTGCGAGCAGGATGATCCTGTTCATTTTGACCTCGATCACCCCTCCGTTAATCTCATATCGCTTCTCAACGCCTGAAAGATCAACAAGGATCACCGGACCGTTATCGAGTGTGGAGACGATCGGAGCATGGTCATTCAAAACCTGGAAAGA
>JBBIIS010000001.1:37115-56699 GCA_037446375.1 Bacteroidota bacterium
TTCTGACCCGGTACCCTTACCGATTTTATGTCACCCTCAAATACCTTCTGGTCGGGAGTAATGATCTCGATCTTCATGATTTTCTATCGGTTCTGGGCAAGAAGTTTTTCTCCCTTCTCTATTGCATCTTCAATTGTGCCAACAAGCATGAAAGCTGCTTCGGGATACTGGTCGACCTTGCCTTCAATTATCATATTGAATCCTTTGATTGTATCTTCAATGGAGACCCATTTCCCGGGAATGCCGGTAAACTGGGAAGCTACGCTGAATGGTTGTGAAAGGAACCTCTGAACCCTCCTTGCACGGTGAACAACAAGCTTGTCCTCTTCGGAAAGTTCATCCATGCCGAGGATCGCAATAATATCCTGAAGCTCATTATATCTCTGAAGTATCTCCTTGACTCTCTGGGCGCAGTTGTAATGTTCCTGGCCTACGATGTCGGGGGTAAGTATCCTGGATGTCGAATCGAGAGGATCGACAGCAGGGTAAATGCCGAGTTCCGATATTTTACGGCTCAGAACTGTTGTGGCATCAAGGTGAGAAAAGGTCGTAGCAGGAGCCGGATCGGTAAGGTCATCAGCAGGCACATAAACGGCCTGAACAGATGTAATAGATCCATGACGAGTTGAGGTGATGCGTTCCTGCATGACTCCCATCTCGGTTGCTAGGGTAGGCTGGTATCCTACTGCGGAGGGCATCCTTCCCAGAAGAGCTGATACTTCCGAGCCGGCCTGTGTGAAACGGAACACGTTATCCATGAAAAAGAGGATATTTCTTCCACCGGATGTGCCATCGCCATCCCTGAAATGCTCTGCAACAGACAGGCCTGAGAGTGCAACTCGGGCGCGCGCTCCCGGAGGTTCGTTCATCTGACCGAAAACAAGCGCCAGCTTCGACTCCCTGAGAGCCTCCATATCCACCTTTGAGAGGTCCCATCCCCCCTTCTCCATACTCTCAAGAAATTCCTTTCCGTACGATATTACACCTGCCTCAAGCATATCCCTCAGGAGGTCGTTCCCTTCCCTTGTTCTTTCACCTACACCCGCAAAAACGGAAAGGCCTGAATATGCCTTGGCAATATTATTTATCAGCTCGAGGATAACCACTGTCTTTCCAACACCGGCGCCGCCGAAAAGACCAATCTTACCTCCTTTTGAATAGGGCTCGATAAGGTCGATAACCTTAATGCCTGTAAAGAGGACCTCTTTCTCCGTCGTCAGATCTTCATATTTCGGTGGCGTCCTGTGGATGGGATATCCGTTCTTCTTGTCGAGAGGGCCGATACCATCAATAGCCATCCCTGTCACATTCATCAGCCTTCCCTTTATCTGTTCACCGATTGGCATAACAATCGGAGAGCCGGTAGCAACAACTTCCATTCCCCTGCGCAGACCGTCTGTGGAGTCCATTGCGATGGCACGCACGGTGTTCTCGCCGATATGCTGCTGACATTCAACAACAAGAATGGAACCATCATCACGCTTTATCTCAAGTGCGTCGTAGATCTCAGGCATTTCATTCCCCTGCCTTTCGAATGTGACGTCAATGACAGCCCCTATTATCTGACTGATTACTCCGGTGTTAAGTGACATAATTATCAGTTATTTAAAATTTTTGATAAGATACAAAATTAATAAATTTTGCTTACCCCTCCGTAATGATTCCATTTTTTATATTCGTTGCAGAAATATATCTTTTTCATCAACAAAATCACAACTCTTATCAAAACAGGATAGCAGTATCATAGCTATTTTTTATCTTTAAACTTGCAAATCACAACTAATCAATACATAAAACTATGAAGAGATCGTTGCTTGTATTTCTTGTCGTAATTCTTACTCTGCCGGCAGTTAATGCCCAGTTCACTAAGATCGGCGGCGGTGCCGGATTCACAACGGGCTATCATTTTCACGGGATGAACTACGATTACAATAAAAGCGGAATGTTCAATCTCTGCGTCAACGGCATTTATGAACTGAAGCTCCCTATTCATATTGCCCCGTCAATTACGTTTTTCATCCCTCACGTCTGGAAATTTGGTGATGTTGCTTCGTCGGAAAAGGTTACCGTGACAACGCTAATGGCTGATATAAATGGTCATTTTGTATTCAACTCCCTCGACAGGTTTGAACTTTATGGCCTTGCAGGCATAGATATTCTGCTTGCCTGGAAAAAGGATGTTACCAAGATTACGAGTACGGCTCCAATAACGCAGACCTTTAAAGAATCAGACAATGCCCTTGGACTTAATCTTGGACTGGGGACTTATATGAAGCTGACCAACCAGGTAGATCTCAATATTGAGGCCAAATATCTTGTGAGCCACTATCACCAGTTCATGGTTAATGCCGGGGTGCTTGTAAACCTTCAGTATATCATCAAGCACAGGAAAGAGCCTATCTGATCTTTACTTATTTCGCCCCATTAGGGAGTTTGCCAGAAGGGTGAGCTCCCTTTTTCTTTTGATGTCGGCATCAGCCTTTTCTAGATACTCAAGAGACTTCGCGATATAATCGTTGGCAATTTTTTCAGTTATAGCCCTGATATTGAGAGAATCATAAATTTCCATTACAGTCCTGATCTTCATAGCCGGGTCCGGATCTTTAAGCTGGATCTGTTCAAGCAGTAGCTGGAGCTGCTTTCCCGAAGCTATCTCAAGAGCCTTCACAAGAAGAAAGGTTTTTTTATTGCTAACGATATCTCCTCCTGAAGTCTTCCCAAATACTCCTGAATCTCCATAGGCATCCAAAAGATCATCCTGTATCTGGAAGGCAAAGCCAAGGTTGCGCCCGAACTCGAACAGGTTATCGCAATCCTTTTCAGAGGCCTCTCCGATAATTGCACCGATCTTTGCCGAAGCTGCAAGAAGTGATGCCGTTTTAAGCTCTATCATCCTCAGGTACTCCTCATGGCTTATAATTGCGGCCTTTTCAAAATCCATATCCAGCTGCTGTCCTGTGCATACATCGATGGCTGCCCTGTTGTAAGAACGGAAAACCCTTGTCAGGGATCCTGCCGGAGCCTGAAGAAAGCAGTCGTTTGCTATGAAAGCCATTACGTCACCCGACAGAATTGCCTGGCTCAGGTTCCATTTGATATGAACTGTCGCCCTGCCTCTCCTTATTGGAGCCTGGTCCATTATATCGTCGTGAACAAGGGTAAAGTTATGAAAGACCTCGAGGCCGGCTGCCGGAATGACTGCATCATCGATCTTATCCCTGAAGAGGTTGCAGGCCATAAGGGCCAGAACAGGCCTCAGCCTTTTGCCACCCATCGACAGTATATACCTTACCGGATCTTTGAGTCTGTCGGCCTCTGTTGAGAGAGAGAGGTTTACAATAGCCTTATCGACTAATTCTTTTAGTTCTTCCTGACTGTACATATGGGAATATTTCAGAAGAAAATCATTATAGCTGCAATCAGCCCTTCAATGCCTCTGCCCCGCTCACGACTTCAAGTATCTGGTTTGTGATCGATGCCTGACGTGCCTTGTTGTACTGGAGTGTGAGCTCCCTGATCAGCTGTGTGGCATTGTCTGTGGCTTTATGCATTGCTGTCATTCTTGCGCCATGCTCTGCAACAAAGGAATCTAGAACGGCCTTATAAAACTGAAGCTTGAGGGATTTGGGAATAAGTTCTTTTACAATCTCCTCCTGTGTAGGTTCGTAAATATAATCGACAACCGCCGCTTTTGCTTTCTCGTCAGCAATCGTTTCCACAGGCAGGAAGGGTTCATTTGTGAGGTTCTGAATGGCGGCGTTCCTGAACTGGTTATAGATTATCTCCACCCGGTCAAACTTGCCTTCAACAAAGGCCTCCATTATCCTCATGGCGACAATTGAGACATTTTCGAAGGTGAGTGCATTGAAAATATGGTTGTCCTCTTCGAGTATATTCAGTTTTTGCCGTTTAAGGAAATCGAATCCCTTTTTGCCTATGGCCACAAACCAAAGGTTTCCCTTTACGTTCTGTTCATTGTATTTTTCGGCGATAACCCTCCGGGTTTCTCTTATCACATTGGCATTAAACCCTCCGCAAAGGCCCCTGTTTGAGGTAATAATGACTACGAGTACCTTATCGGGGTCCGATTTTCTTCCATAAACATTATCATCTTCGGAGTCGACAAGGCTGTTTGTCAGACCAACAAGTATTTCGTGAAGCTTGTCGGCATAAGGCCTCAGCCGGACTATCCTGTCCTGTGCCTTTCTCAGCTTGGCAGCAGCAACCATTTTCATTGCTGAAGTGATCTGCCTTGTTGATTTGACCGAGCTGATCCTTATTCGTATAGCTTTCAGATTCGCCATTAAATATTCTGTTATCCGGCTTTAATCAAGTCAGTTATTATTTATACCTGATAGTCAGCTCAGCTGCTACCTTTTCGAGAGTGCCAGTCACCTCATCATTAAGTGTGCCATCCCGCAGAGCGTCGAGAATATTCCTGTGTTTCATCTCGAGTGTCTCGATGAAATCTCTTTCAAATTCCTTGACCTTATGAAGAGGAACATCCCTGAGAAGGCCCTTTGTCCCGCAGTAGATCATAGCGATCTGCTTCTCTACAGGCACAGGTGAATATTGACCCTGCTTTAGGATCTCAACGTTTTTTGCTCCTTTGTCGAGAACAGCTAATGTGCTGGCATCAAGGTCGGATCCGAATTTCGAAAATGCTTCAAGTTCGCGGTACTGGGCCTGGTCGACCTTAAGTGTGCCGGCAATTTTTTTCATTGCCTTTATCTGGGCGTTTCCTCCAACCCTTGAAACCGAAATACCAACGTTAATAGCCGGCCTTACTCCTGCATTGAAGAGACTTGATTCAAGGAAGATCTGGCCGTCGGTAATAGAAATAACGTTGGTGGGAATGTATGCTGAAACGTCTCCTGCCTGTGTCTCTATTATTGGCAGTGCAGTAAGTGATCCGCCTCCTTTTACAAGATGCTTTATTGATTCAGGAAGGTCGTTCATCTGTCTTGCTACCTCGTCCGATTCGATGACCTTTGCAGCTCTTTCGAGCAGGCGTGAGTGCAGATAGAATACGTCGCCGGGGTATGCTTCACGTCCGGGAGGACGACGGAGCAGGAGGGAGACTTCCCTGTACGATACAGCCTGTTTTGAGAGGTCGTCGTAGATAATAAGGGCGTCGCGGCCTGTATCGCGGAAGAATTCGCCGATCGCAGCTCCGGCAAATGGCGCATAGAACTGTGATGCGGCCGGGTCGGAAGCCGTTGCGATAACTATTACTGTATACTCAAGTGCTCCATGGGCCTCGAGGGTTGCAGCAATATTTGCAACTGTAGATCCTTTCTGTCCCACTGCAACATAGATACAATAAACGGGTTTCCCTTTTTCATAATTACCCCGCTGGTTTATTATAGTGTCAATTGCGATTGCTGTCTTTCCTGTCTGGCGGTCGCCGATAATAAGCTCTCTCTGTCCTCTTCCGATAGGTATCATAGCATCTATCGATTTGATACCTGTCTGGAGCGGCTGTTTTACAGGCTGGCGGAATATGACACCAGGGGCTTTCCTTTCGAAAGGCATTTCGAAAAGCTCTCCTTTTACCGGTCCTTTGCCATCAACGGGCTCTCCCGTAGGGTTGATGACCCTGCCAAGAAGGCCTTCTCCTACCATAATTGATGCAATTCGCCCTGTCCGTTTGGCAATATCGCCCTCCCTGATCAGCTCAGTCGGCCCGAGCAGAACAGCTCCGATATTATCTTCCTCAAGGTTAAGAACGATGGCTTCGATGCCGTTTTCAAATTCTATCAGTTCGTTCGATTGTGCATTTGAAAGTCCATAGATACGGGCTATCCCGTCGCCAACCTGGAGAACTGTGCCGACCTCTTCAAGTTCGACTCCGGTCTGCACTCCTTCAAGCTGCTGCTTAAGGATCTTTGAGACTTCTGCTGGTTTAATATTTGCCATATAAAAATCGTGGTTTTCTTATATTTCATTGCTGCCCGTCCTTACGGAGAGGCCTTTTCTTATTCTGCGAAGCTTTGTTTTAACACTTGCATCGATATAGTTATCATTTACTTTAAGGATAAAGCCTCCTATTATATCGCTGTCGACAGTCTCCTTTAGCTCCACTTTTGTCCTGAAGAGTGTTGTTATGAGCTCTTTTATCTCTTTTCTGACCTTATCGTCAACGGCGATTGCTGTCGTAAGAGTTGACTGGGTTATACCCCTGTACCTGAGCGTTTCATCCTTGAAGACCCTTGCAATTGCCGGAAGGTGATCTTCCCTCCCGTTTTTTATCAGAAGATTAACAAGTGAGACCGTCAGGGGCTGTACATTTTTTTCAAGAACACCAAAAAGTATAGCTCTCTTCTTTGACGGAACAATTACGGGGCTGTCAAGCACCTCCAAGACCTCGTTTATCCGGCACAATCCGGAGATGAATAGCATATCCTCATAAACCTTGTCGAGCAGATCTCTCTCAACTGCGGTCTGGAAGAGAGCCCTGGAATACCTTACTGATATTTTACTGTCGTTCATCGCTACCGCGCCTTGCTAGTTCTTGTTTTTTTCAATATCCTTAAGATAGCCTGAGATCAGTTTGTTCTGCTGTTCGCTCTCCATGAGCTTTTCGCCCATCAGTTTTGATGCTATCTCAACCGAGAGGTAGGCAACCTGATCGTGAATTTCGGAAAGTGCTTTGTCTTTCTCCCTTTCTATGCTCTGGCGGGCTTTTTCAATAAGCTTCTCAGCCTCATCCGATGCTTTTCCCTTTGCCTCATTTATCATCTTATCGCGGATATCCCTTGCATCCTTAAGAATAACCTCCCTCTCTTCGCGTGCCTTTTTGAGGATTGCCTCATTATCTGCCTGCAGGCGCTTCATGTCCTCGCGGGCCTTCTCGGCTGATTCAAGGGAGCTTTTTATGATCTCATCCCTTGCCTTAACTGCGCCCAGGATCGGCTTCCATGCAAATTTTGAAAGAAGGAAAAAGAAGAGTCCGAAGATAAGAGTCGTCCAGAACACTGTTCCTATCGCCGGGGCCGCAAGACTGTTTGCCAGAATCATATTTTGCAATTTAATAGTTTACTTAAATAATGAAGCGTTGCGGCCAACCGCCGCATACGCTTCATAATCTTTACTTTGTGATCATAGCTACAACTATTGCGAACAGTGCGGCACCTTCAATAAGTGCTGCTGCAATGATCATAGCAAGTTGGATTTTGTTTGTGGCTTCAGGCTGTCTTGCTATGGCTTCCATAGCCGAACCGCCGATACGTCCGATACCAAGTCCTGCGCCTATTACTGCAAGACCTGCTCCAATCGCTGCAAATGTTGCTCCTGTCATGATAAATATATTTGGTTAAACAAAAAGATTAATGGTGTTCTTCCGGTATCGCCATACTTATAAAGAGTGACGACAGCAGGGTAAAAATATATGCTTGCAGAAGTGCCACAAGAAGCTCGAGGCAATCCATGAAAACAACAAACGCAATAGAGACCGGTGCAACTGCGACAGACTTGAATATGAAGATGAGGCATACAAGGCTGAGGACAATTATATGGCCCGCAGTGATGTTAGCAAAAAGACGGATCATAAGTGCAAATGGCTTAGAGAAGAGTCCGATAACCTCCACGCAGATCATAATGGGCAGCAGCCAGAAAGGAACGCCGGGTGTAGCAAATACATGTCTCCAGTACATCTTGTTCCCGCTGAACTGGACTATAAGAAATGTGCACAGGGCAAGTACGAATGTCACGTTTACGTTGCCGGTTACGCTTGCTCCAAATGGCGGAGGGAACGGGACCAGTCCCATCAGATTGTTTATCAGAATGAAAAAGAAGACAGTAAGGAGGTACGGCATATATCTTTCATATTTATGCTCCCCCAGGTTTGCAATAGCAATATCATCCCGTACAAAAAGGATCAGTGGCTCGAGAAAACTCTGGATCCCTTTTGGATGGCTTATGCCGGTCTTCCTGTACGATCTTGCCATTGAGATGAAGAGGAAGAGGCCAACGATAACAGCCCCGAGCATTCCGACAATAGCCTTTGTTATGGAAAAGTCCCACGGAAGATTTTTTTCGTCTGCAAGCCCTTCACTGTTAACAGTAACTATTTTGCCTTTAAGGTCGCCTTTCTCCTCTATCTTATAGCCTTTATAGACATGGCCCTCTGCGAGCCTCCTTGATGAGAATACTGATAATCCCTTACCCTTTTCGAAGACGATAACGGGCAGGTAGAGGGCAACAGGCCTGCCATCCTTTTTTGTAAGTATATGCCATTCATGCGAATCAGAAACGTGATCAATAATAAATTCGCTGGGATTGAATTCCTCCGTCTTTTCTGAGGCGGAAAGGGTATCGTTCCTGCCCGTTGCACGTTCTTCCTGCGCAAGCAGCGGATAAGTTGCCGTAAAAGCAGCCAGTAGAAGAAGAATTATGAAATGCCTGATTGTTTCCAAACCTGTTTTATCTTTATAAACATTTCTTTTTCAATGTTTTCAACATTAATCCTATCGAGAACATTGAGAACGATAAATATAGTACAAAAAATAATATCACATAAGTGACGGAACTTTTTTTAGCGACTACAAACCAAATAAGGACAAGGGCCAGTTCCGCAAGAAATTTTGTGGTTATGGCAACAAGGGTATGCATTGCCTTTTCTCTATCCTCTTTATGCCTGCCTCTGAAATAGATAAAGAGGGTAAGTACTGTAATTGCAGCAAATGCGGCAGACAAACTTAAGAGGTCGGCGGAAGAAAAATTATATTCAAATTTCTGCTGTAAAAAAATGCCTGTGATATTTACGATAAGAAATAATATCAGAAGGATGGCGGAATATTTCAGATATCTGGTCATCACCTGATGAAATCCTTTATTGCTGCTTAGATCGCAGCAAACACTCCAAGAAGTGAGAGGATAATTGTAAAAACAGGTGTTTTAAGAAGCAGTAGATTGTCAAGCTTTTTGCCACCCCAGACTGTTATTACAATAATAACGGCCATCTGGATGCCTATGCCCGAATAGTGGGCAAAATTCCTTAGTCCGCTACTTTCCGGCTCTTTCTCCGGCTTTTTCTGCTGGTTTCGGGCTGACTGATCCTCCATTTTCTTCGGATTCGCTCATATTACAGTTGCCTGTAAAGCGGGCACCTGGTTCAATGGCAAGTTTGGCGGTGGCAATATCACCGAATATTTTTGATGATGCTTTAAGGTTCAATAGCTGGCCAACGCTTATTTTACCCTCAATAACACCTGAGACTTCTGAATTCTTGCAGACCACCTCACCCTTGATCCTGCCGGTAGGTCCGATTACAACCTTTCCCTTTGTGGACAGGTTTCCGGTAAGTGTTCCATCTATGCGGATATCTCCGTTTGATTTTACATCTCCTGTAATATCGGTGCCACTACTTATAAGGTTGATTGTCGGTGTTTCGGTTTCGTTATATTTTGCCATAGCTGTTGCGGGTTATGCTTTATGTTTAATAACTCACAAATATAAAAACTATTGCAGACAAAACGTATCCTTATTTAAAAAGGATGTCAGGAGATTGTCTGCTAAAACAGAAAACCCTCTTCCTTTAAAGAGACGGAGAAAGTAAAATATTATAAATCAGGAGTTTCCCCTTCTTTTCAGAAAAAAGGGGTGTGGTGCAGGGCCGGGGCTTATTTCGGGTCGTATGCCCACTTTACCCAGACTGATCCCCATGTAAATCCTCCCCCGAAAGCTGCAAGAATTAAATTATCGCCTTTCTTAAGGCGGGGTTCAAACTCGGAAAGGACAAGAGGGATCGTGGCTGTTGTCGTATTGCCGTACTTTTCGATATTGATCATGACCTTTTCAGCTGATAACCCCATCCTTCTGCCTGTAGCGTCAATAATCCGCAGGTTTGCCTGATGGGGTACAAGCCAGGAAATATCTTCGGCTGTCAGATTGTTCTTTTCCATTATCCGGGCTGCAACGTCTGCCATATTTGTGACTGCGAACTTAAAGACCGATTGCCCCTCCTGGTATATAAAATGTTCCCTGGCGTCAACCGTTTCGTGTGATGCGGGTCTCATCGATCCTCCCGCTTTCATGTGAAGATATTTCCTTCCCGACCCGTCGGTATGAAAAATATGGTCCATTATGCCAAATTCCTCCGTTGTCGGCTCGAGAAGCACTGCACTTGCGGCATCGCCGAAAAGCGGGCAGGTGGTACGATCGGTGTAATCCGTTATTGAAGACATTTTATCAGTGCCCACAATAATGACTTTCCTGTACCTTCCGGTCTCAACATATGCAACTCCGGTCTGGAGTGCAAAGATAAAGCCAGAGCATGCGGCGTTAAGGTCGAAACTGAAGGCATTCCTGATACCGGCCTTATCGGAGATAATATTTGCTGTTGCCGGGAACATCATATCGGGGGTGACGGTACAGCATATCAGGAGGTCAATATCATCGGGTGAGGTATTCGTCTTTTCAAGTAATCCGAGAACGGCTTTATCGCCCATATCAGAAGAACCCTGTCCTTCTCCTTTGAGTATCCTTCGCTCCCTTATGCCAACGCGCTGCATAATCCACTCATCGGATGTATCGACAAGGGTTGAGAGCTCATGGTTAGTAAGCCTGTAATCGGGAACCCAGGCATTTATTCCGGTGATTGCCGCCCTTATTCTTGACATGATTAAATTGCTTCTTTGATCCTTTGTGCCAGATCGGCATGAACAACTGCCCTGGTCTGGAGGATCATATTCATTATAGCTTTGCGCTTCGATATACCATGACCGATAACAACGTTTGCATTGATCCCGATGACAGGGGTGCCACCGATATTTTCCCAATCGAGTTGTTCAAAAAACGGATCACTTATGTTCTTAGACTTGCAGACAGCATGAAAGGCTTCGGTCTGCTTAAGGACTATGTTCCCTACAAATCCGTCGCAAACAATCACATCTGGCATCTTATCCGTAAAGAGATGATTGCCTTCTATATTACCTATAAAATTAAGCCCCGGATGTTCTTTCATGAGTTCATAGGCGTTTTTAACCGAAGGTGTGCCTTTTGACTCCTCCTCGCCAATGTTCAGCAGGCCGACAGTCGGATCGGTGATCTCAAGAACATCATGGGCAAAGATTTTTCCAAGGATGCCATATTGCAGAAGTATCTCTGGTTTACAATCGATATTCAGCCCTACATCAAGAATGACGGAAGATTTTCCGGTAACTGAAGGTATGAGTGTTGCAAGGGCCGGCCTGTATACTCCGGGAATCACGTTAACGGTATAGCTGGCACCGACAAGCATGGCGCCTGTGTTTCCAGCACTGCAGAACCCGTCGATTAGGCCGCTCTTAAGCATGCCGTAACCGACAGCAATACTTGAATTTTTTTTCTGGGAGAAGGCTTTTGCCGGATGATCAGCCATTTCGATAACCTCTGTCGTGCCTGCAATCTCAAAAAGAGAAGGTTCAGCCGACATTTCGCTCAGTTTCGAAAGGATTAAAGATTCGTCCCCGAAAAGAACAATTTTTTCATCCTTTGCCAAATGCGCAAGAGAGTCAACAGCTCCTTCAATTACTGCTTCAGGAGCAAAATCACCTCCCATTACATCCAGACCTATTTTCATCTCTCAGATGTTGATAAAAGGATTAAGCAGTGACCTTTTTCTCAATTGCCTGTTTTCCCCTGTAGTAACCGCACTCCGGACATACCCTGTGGTACTGAACGGGTGATCCGCAGTTTGAGCATGAAGCCGTAGTCGGAGCAGTAGCTTTATAATGAGTTCTGCGTTTGTCTCTCCTGGTCTTGGAATGTTTATGTTTCGGATGTGCCATTTCAAATCATATTTAATTGTTATTCATCAGTTTTTTCAGTTTGTCCCACCTGGGATCAGTCCCATCGCTAACGGTATGTTCGTTAATCTTACTAAGCATTTCAGGGTCACATGTGCTCTTCCCGCAATTATCATCAGGGTGTACCCTCTGCAACGGTAAAGAGAGATGTATGAATTCGTAAAGATACTGCTTTAAATCCAGTTCATGTTCATCAACCGGAATACTAAGCAGATCCGGATCATCCACGTCCCATTTGCTGCCAAGCTTCACGAGCAACCTGTTCTCGCTCTCAATGGAATAAGAAAAGATCCCGAGGCATCTGTCGCAGCTTATAACTACATCTCCACTGATCCTGATCTTTATATCGAGATGAGAGGCATGTTTATCAAGCTCAACTTCAGCTGCAAGATCCCCCTTTTTTATCTCCGACTCCTCAAACTGCCCAAAGAACGAATCCCCTATTTCAAAATTATAGGCATGCAGTCCTTCCTTTAAACCGCTTAACGGTATAATATACATTCCGGACATATCCTTAAATTTTGGTTTGCAAAAATATAAATCCTTGGCCAATTAAAAAAATTATCAACAAAAAAGTAACATATCTTCCCCAAAATCGGTGTTTACCGGCATTATTCCGCTACTCGCCGAAAAAAGTTCTGCCTGCAATTGTTCATTATATATATTTGCCTCAGGTTAAATTTTAAAAAAATGAGAATCAAAGAACATCATCCGTTAGTAGGCGCCGGACTCTTCTTCATAGTTCTCGGCCTGGCGCTGCTTGCCGCTTCGAACGATATCCTCCACCTGGGTAGCTTTACAAAATATTTCACATGGCAGACTATAATGATCTTTATTGGAGTTCTGCTTATTGTGAATCTTCATTTTACGGGAGGCGTACTCCTAATAGCTGCAGGCTCGTGGTTCCTCCTCGACCAGGTATACTACGACATGCCTCATTATATAAAAACCTTCTACTGGCCCTGCGTCGTTATATTGATCGGATTATCGTACATCGTTTCTTCACTTTTCAAAAAACGGCCGAAGGATATTAATTGACAAGAAACCTATAAATTTACAGATATGGAAACAAATTGGAATTACAGGGATGAGCGTCACCGGATACGGGACGAATACCGCAACCAGAGACGGGAGTACCGTCTCAATCACAGCAACAGGGGAATTATCGGCGTGATACTTGTAATAGCCGGTCTCTTTCTCGTATTGAGGAATACCAATTTCCTGCCGGGATTCATAGATAATATAATCTTCAGCTGGCCGATGCTTCTTATAGTCATCGGGCTCATCAGAGTTATCGGTTCTTCAGGAAACAGAAGCTCAGGAGTAATTATTATGGCTGTCGGCGCCTTTTTCATGATACCAATAATCTTCTCCGAGACATTTCATATGTATAACATGTTCTGGCCATCACTCTTCATTATAATCGGGGTCATCTTCATCTTCTCAAAGCGACATGGATGGAGCACAGCAAATGTTGTAACGGAAGGGTCGGGAGATGACTATATCGACTATGTCAATATTTTCAGCGGTGGCGAAAGGCAGATCACTTCCGAGAATTTCAGGGGCGGAAAAGTTACCGCGATATTCGGCGGCAATGAGATCGACCTTACCAAGGCAAAGCTGGCTCCAGGCACAAATGTACTCGAGATAGCATGTATATTCGGCGGCACTACAATTATTGTTCCCGACGACTGGTGGGTAAAAATTGAAGTAACCCCGATACTCGGAGGTTTCGGCGATTCGAGGAAGCTTACTCCCGGAAGAACTGTCGACTCGACAAAACAGCTCGTGATTAAGGGAGCGGTAGTTTTCGGAGGCGGCGAGGTCAAAAGTTTTTAATCAAAACTGCGAATGAAACATCCTGTTCTTTTTAACAGGGTCAGGCTGATAGTCTGGTGGCTGGTCTGGATAATCCTTGGTCTGGGCCAGTCGCTGTTATTCTATTTTGCCTACGGAAGCTATACCCCCCTTATGGTTCCCGACATGATAGTTTCATTCATAGTTTATTCCGGAATCTCACTTGTACTATGGTATCCTTTCAGCTTCTTCAACAGCTCTATCACAAAAACGACTATTCTCATATCTAATCATGTCGCAACAGGAGTGATAATTATAGGAGGTTGGCTCTATATCACCAAATATCTTGTAATACTTGTTCTGCCTGACAGCTCAGGATACCAGGCTTACTGGGATGAAACCTTTCCGTACAGGATAGCATTAGGAGTTTTCCTTTACGGACTTGTAGTGCTTACCTATTATCTTTTTGAAAGTATATCAACTCTGGCAGATAAAAAATCACGGGAAGCAAAGCTTGAAAGTCTTGTTCGTGAAACTGAGCTTAAAATGCTGAGATCGCAGATAAATCCTCATTTCCTTTTCAATAGCCTTAACTCAGTAAGCTCCCTTACCATAACTGATCCTGAAAAGGCAAGGAGCATGATAATAAAACTCAGCGAATTCATGAGGTACGCCCTCTCCCGGAAGGACGACCTGCCAGTGACCCTCGAGAGTGAACTCGATAACCTGGGGCTTTACCTTGATATTGAAAAGGTCAGATTCGGCGACAGGCTCTTTCTTGAAGAGAATATCGACCCCGGCTGTCTGAGGGTCAAGCTCCCTGTAATGATCCTTCAGCCTGTCTATGAAAATGCCATTAAGCATGGGGTCTATGAAACAAGCAAAAAGATCACGATAAAAACTACAGTCGCCCTTTCCGACGGGTTCGTTGAGATAACTATTTTCAATAACTTCGATCCCGAATCCGCACCGGCAAAGGGAACCGGTACCGGCCTGCTTAATGTAACAAGGCGTCTTGAACTTATGTATGGCAACAGGGCAGCCCTTAAAACCGAAAAGGAAAATGATTCATTTACCGTAAGAATTTTCGTCCCGGCTGATTTTATTGATTGATATTCAATACAAAAATTTCATAGAATTAGTTAATTTATGACCCCCATCCCAGCATTCCCGCAGGGAGGAAGGAGCTTTTTTTCATTTCTCTCCTGGGGGAAACAGGAAAGGGGGTATTTTTGTTGAAGAAATTGCTAAATTCGTATTATGAAAAATATCAGGACCATTATAGTTGAAGATGAGGCCCCAGCAAGGGATCTGCTTAAATACTATCTGAAAGATTTTCCGGAAATAGAGATCGTTGCCGAATGTGCCGACGGTTTCAGCGGACTGAAGATGATAACGGAGCTAAAACCCGAACTTGTCTTCCTCGATATCCAGATGCCCAGGTTGACAGGCTTCGAGATGATAGAGGTTATGACAGAAAAGCCTGTAATAATTTTCACAACTGCTTACGACCAGTTCGCCATCAAGGCCTTTGAAATGAATGCCATAGATTACCTTCTCAAGCCTTTCCCCGTGGAAAGGCTGAAGAATGCACTTAAAAAGGCAAAGGAAAGAATAGTGAAGCCAGTGGATGAGAACAAGCCGGCACAGCAGCTTATCGAAAAGCTTCCTGCTCCCTCTTCCCCCATAAACAGGATAGTTACCAGAAAGGGAAATGCGATAAATATTATTCCTGTTGAACAGATAAGGTATGTCCAGGCAGAGGACGACTACGTGATGATTTACCATTCTGATGGCAAATCGCTGAAGCAGCAGACAATGAAATTCTACGAAGAGTATCTCCCAAGGGAGAACTTCGTAAGGATACACAGATCATATATCGTAAAGGTTGGCGAAATCAAGAAGCTGGAACCCTATACAAAGGACAATTATGTGGCGGTTCTCAATTCGGGAGAAAAGCTTCCCGTCAGCAGATCGGGCTACAAGCTACTGAAGGATGAATTGAATTTTTAGTGCAGAAATGCCATGCATGGAGTTTCTCCCTTTGCCTGCATTTTTAACGTTTCAGCCTGTTGCATCTCGGATATCGCGAAATAATCCTGTACCTCCTGAATCTGAACATTGGCACCGGATCCCAGCCATGTGTACCGCCGGGCCTGCAGCGCAGAATCCGGTCAAGCCCCATTGAAAATCCCAAGAATGGCCCATGTATCTTCAGAGCATCAAGCATATACTGTGAGCATGATGGTTCATGCCGGCATACTTTCGGAAGCAGCGGACCAATAAGAGACCTGTAAAGATATACAGGCACTGACAATATGAACGAAAGGACCCTTTTCACATTCCAAAGATAAACATTGAAGCGATTTTACGGATTATGCCTGCCAAATTGTCAAAAAGAATGTCAATCCGTTCATTGGCAAAAAATTTGATATTAAATTTGTGAAATCTTTAAAATACGGAGGAAATTACAATGGCAAATCCCAATATTATAATATGGGTGATCTTTATAGGATTCATGATCCTCAGCTGGGTCATCAGCCTGAGATTAAAATCAAAATTTAAAAAGTATTCTAAAATACCTCTTGAGAATGGCATGTCGGGCAGGGAGGTAGCTGAGAAAATGCTCAGGGACAACGGTATCTATGATGTTAAGATCGAAAGTGTAGCGGGCCAGCTTACCGATCACTATAACCCGGCAAACAAAACTATAAACCTAAGCCCGGAAGTCTGTGACGGAAGAAGTGTTGCCTCTGCAGCAGTTGCGGCTCATGAAACAGGGCACGCACTTCAGCATGCGAAGGCATATGCATGGCTCGGCTTCAGATCAAACCTGGTTCCGGTAGTAAGCTTTGCATCAAAATACGTACAGTGGCTGCTGCTTATCGGAATACTTGTTGTTCAGAGATTCCCGGCACTTCTCCTGTCCGGTATAGTTCTTTTTGCACTTACTACCATATTCAGCTTTATTACGCTGCCCGTTGAGATAAATGCCAGTAAAAGGGCGCTTGTATGGCTCTCTTCCTCAGGGATAACCACATACGAGAACCACGACAAGGCAACGGACGCTCTCAGGTGGGCCGCATATACCTATGTTATTGCAGCACTGGCGTCGCTTGCAACGCTGATGTATTATATAATGATCTATCTGGGGGCAAGGGACTGAGATGATCAGCGGCCCTCAACAGTAAACCACTGTGTATAGCGGTGGATGCTGCGGAGAATGAGCCATATAATGAAAGCACCCCCAAAGAGCCATCCCCACATCGGGGTGATGAGTATGCGTGTTGTGACAATATAATTCCTTACAAGGTCGAGGGCAAAATAGATAACGAAAATATTTACGAAGCTGTTATATTCCCTCCGGAGCACTGTAAGAACCGAGAACGGCAGCCTGGGGGGAATATAGTTTTTAAATGAAGGCAGCACGGCCTTTACATTCTCAGACCAACTGTCATATATCTCGCCGAACTTTCTCCTCAGAAACTGCTCTTCGGAGAACATGATCCTTTCGTAATAGATCCAGTAAACCAGGGTAAATACAATTGTGAACCATGCCGATCTCAGAAAGAGGGAGGGTCCAAGCCACATGAAATAGTTCCCGACATATAGAGGATGCCTTATTATTGAGTATATTCCCGATACATTTATTTCATCTGCTATCTGGCCATGAGTCGTATTTCTTCCGGATGTGTTCCCGGGAGCAAATCCGACTGTCATTATTCTTATAAGTTCACCAAAAACGCTCACTCCCAGAAATATAAGCTCCTGTGTCCGGCTGAAAAGTATCGCCTGCCTGTTTACATAGTTCATAACAATAAAACCGGAGATCACAAGGACGACGGGAAGCCAGCTTCTTCTTTTAAAGAGCCAGTTGCCTGTTTTCTCAAATTCGTGGATAAGTGCCATTCGCAAGATTTATGAAACCGGGCCAAAATTAGTAAAAATTCATATCGTTCGCCTATTTTGACATTGCCTGCCATCTAAAAACAAATATTTAGAAACACCAGTGATGTTTTCTTAAAAGATTTTCTATCTTTAACAGGTTATATCAAATACATTCTTACAATGGCAAGTATCAAGCTTTTACTGGGAATGATCCCGTCAACTGCGAAGATCGAAGAGCAAGAAAAGGCACTGATCGCCGAATTTGAAAAACTCGGCTCTTTTGCAGAATCAAAACAGCTGGCCAGGTATAATGAACTGCACGAACTGGTCAATTCAGCTTCGTTTGTTCAGAAAAGGAAAGAGATTGAGAGCCTAAGATATAAGAACTCGGATGAGTATTCAAAAGAAAAGGAATTTGCCACACTTAAGAAGGCAAAGGACTTAACAATGTATTTCAGCACTGCCGGAGGTCCGGCAATAAGAAAATTCAATGAGCTCGACGGATCTGAAAAGACAGTAAAATATGAAGAGCTGAAATCAGCAGTAAGCGGCAGTGATTTCAGGGAGAAGATGAAAGCAAAGGATTTCGGCTCGACACCGGAATCTAAAAAGCTTGCTGAATTCAAACAGCTTGATTCAAGTCAGGAGATAAAGGACTATTACAGATTCAAAGCTTCAAAGGAGCTTGCAAATTTCAAAAATATTGATGGTTCTCAAAGACTTGCAAGATTCAATGAACTAAAGGAATTTACATCTACTAAGGATTTTGCCGAGAAGAAAGCCTGGCTTCTCGACAATAAGAGATTCGAAAAGAGCGAAGAGTTCAAAGAAGTTGAGGAATATGAAAAGCTCAGGAAGGATGCCGACATTATCTGGTACTTAAAGACTAAGGATTCAAACAAGTTTGATATACTGAAGCATCGTGAACTTACTTTCAGCGACGAATTTGATTCTGACAGGCTTGAGCCGAAAAAATGGATAACAAACTATTACTGGGGTGAGAAGCTCCTTAAGGACCGCTATTCAATAGATACAGATCTCCAGTTCTATACCGATAAGGAGAATATTGAGGTCAGGAACAGCTATCTGAAGATAAATACAAAGCCGCAGAAAATAAACGGCAAGGCCTGGTCTCCGGTAAACGGTTTCACGACAAAGGAATTCAGCTATACGTCTGGACTTATTAATACAGGAAAGAGCTTCAGGCAGAAATTCGGCATCTTCACGGCTAAGGTCAAGCTTGGTGATCCTGCTTCAAAAAGCGCGTTCTGGCTCCTCGGGGAAAATATAACCCCCCATATCGACATCTGCAGGACAACAAATGGCAAGGTATGGTTCGACATCTTCCCGGGAAGCAATAAAATAGTAAAATCCACTGTCGGCGCCCGCTATTCAGGGGATAGTTTCATCTTTACACTGGAATGGACACCATCAAGCCTTGTATGGAAGATAAATGGTGTCGAAGCATTCCGTCAGACTGAAAGTGTACCCCAGGAAGCAATGTATATAAACCTTGCAGGCGGACTCAATAAACCTATTAGCGGGGCGAGCTCAATGGAGGTTGACTGGGTAAGGGTCTACCAGCCGAAAAACTGAAAATATTCATATTTATAACCACAGTAGGGCCGTTGCATGCAACGGCCTTATTATTTTTACGTCTGTTGTGTAACTTATTAAATAGCTTATCCGTCCTACCCACGAAATCCGGATCATGACAGTTAGAGAGTACAACAATGCAGTCGATGAATTTGCCGACCCGGTTTACAGGTTCATACGCGGCAGCCTTAAGGATGAGGACCGTGCAAATGATATTGTGCAGGATGCTTTTGAGAAGTTGTGGATGCATGTTGCCGAGATAGAATACAGGGTAGTTAAATCGTGGCTCTTTTCAACATCATATCACAACATGATAGATATAATCAGGAAGGAAAAGAGAATGTTGTCAATTGAAGAAACCTTTGAACGGGAGCCTATTAATGATCTCCAGTACTCCGATCTTAACGAGATCCTACACGAGGCTCTTGACCGGCTGCCCGAACAGCAGAAAACCTCAGTGATGCTCAGGGACTATGAAGGATACAGTTACAAAGAAATAGGAGATATTACCGGA
>JBBIIS010000002.1:0-8265 GCA_037446375.1 Bacteroidota bacterium
GATTCGACCCCATATTCGATTGCTAAAAAGGATTTCCGGGAAAGTTCCGTGAAATAATCAAGCTTCTCTTCATCAATGCAGTCGGGGCGGGTTCCTATAATTAGTCCTTTGACTCCGGGGAATGAAAGGGCCTCCTCATAGAGTGACCGCAGGCGTGAGATCGGGGCATAGCTGTTAGAGTAGGCCTGAAAATAAGCCAGGTAACCAAGCGGTGAATGATAGCGGTGCTTCAGGAAATCAATTCCTTCCTGCAACTGCATGCTAACTGATTTATCGGGAGTGCAGTATGATGGATTGAACGCATCGTTGTTGCAGTATGAACATCCGCCAGTTCCGACTGTGCCATCCCTGTTCGGGCAGGTAAATCCTGCATTAATGCTGACCTTTTGTACTCGTCCGCCGAACGTGGATATAAAATAATTTGAATAAGCATTAAAGCGGCGGCTATGTCCCCATTGAAATTCGTGCGATATGTTATTTGCGGGTAGCATTATACATTTATTATTTTATCCATATCGACATACCACAGGTAACATTCAACGGACTTTTTTTCTATCTCTTCAAGGAGGACTCCGTATTCACGTACCTGTTTAATGTATTCATTCTTTTCGGTCCCGAACTTAAAATCAATAATAATCACCCTATCCTTCTTTATGATCACCCTGTCGGGCCTTCTTACCGTGCCATCAGCTGACAGTATCTCAGATTCATTCATGACTCTGAGGCCTGGCTGAAACCAATCCTTAACTTCTGTCCCTGACATGGCTTTCAGAATCCGGGATTCAATCTCAGGCCTGTCCTTCTCAGTTATTCTGCCATCAAGGAGCATCCTTTCAATAGCTTCAGGAACATCTTCTATTACCAGAACAGATTCCAGGATTTCATGCATCAGCATGCCATAGTTGATTTTCGATTTTCTCTCTTCAGGCGCTTTCTGAAGCCAGTTCTCTCCATTAAATTTCAGGTGGAGCCCCTGTATGCCACGATTCACATAATATCCTCCTGCAGTAATCCGGCTTGTATCATCCTGATCATGCCTGATTTTGTTTTCAGAAGGTTCTCCATAAGAGAAAATTGCAGTCTCGTCATCAAAGTAATCTTTGAGTTTGATCTGATCTCCCGCCTGCAGTGCCGGATCCTCACTGTTGAATGCCTCACGGAGAGCAGTAGCAATTGTACCTGATCTACCCCCTGAAGGGCAGAAACAATAAAGTGTGTCCACCGCTCTTGTGAATGCTACATAAAGGAGGTTTATGTTATCAACGAGTGAATTGTAGGATTCGCTGAAGTAATCAATGGCAAATTCGGAATACCGGAGGTCGGCTCTGTATTTTACCGGAACTATCCCGAGGTTGCTGAATGGAGTGTTTAATGGACTTGCCCATAGCGTCGGTGAAGAGCTTCCATGTCCCATGCTCCACGACACAAATGGTACGATAACGGCCCTGAATTCAAGTCCTTTTGATTTATGAACAGTCATTACTCTGATTGAATCAGGCTGATCTGAAACAACGACAGATCTTTTTACTCCGCTTTCGTCCCACCACTCCAGAAAGGAAGGAATATCCGCAGAAAAGGCGCCTGAAAATTCGAGAACACAATCCTGGAAGGAATTCAGATAGGAAGTATTCCCCTTATTCTCACCAAGCCCGAAGAACAGAATTATCCTTTCAACAGATTCAAAAAGTGGCATTTTCTTTATATGCACGAGAAAATTCCTCCATTCCCCGGGGAACAGCCTGTCGGCTTCATCCCCGACATCTGTCAGGTCAGCAGTGAGCGGATCCTGGCTCGAAAGAAACATCCAGTTTCTTAGCATTACCGCAAGGCTAAGCCTGTTATCCTCTTCATAGAGTCCCTTTAAGAGGGCTATTATGAAGCTTACAGAAGGAGAGGACGACAGGAGAAGCGATTCTGATGAAATAATGTTGTAATTATATTTTGATCTTTTAGCTTCATCTGCAGTCTCACGGTACTCAAGAATCGTACTTAAAACAGAAGCGCCTTCCCTGTTTGTTCTTACCAGAATTCCAATATCGGATCCCGAGTATCCCCTGTCCTGAAGCTCTTCAATTAATCCAGGCAGACGTGAGAGTGCACTTTCCATAAACGATCTCTCAGCTTCTTCGAGGAATTCAATTCTTACAAGTCCTCCATCCTTTCTCCCTGGATATTTCTGTACAGCATCAGAATAGAGATCACCCAGAATGAGCTTACCCGTGTTATTCTTTTCGGATCCGTCGATAAGCTTTGGCAGGATTGAAAAGAGAGAATTGTTGAATGATATTATATTCCTGCTGCTTCTCCAGTTGGTATCAAGATATTCATCTCTTAGTCCTGACGACCGGATCTCCTTATCAAGTACGGAGTTAAGTATCTTCCAGTCGCTGTTTCTCCATCTGTATATCGACTGCTTTACATCACCCACTACGAGATTGTCTTTTCCTTCGGCCAAGCTGTTTTCAATAAGAGGACGAAAGTTATTCCATTGGATATGCGATGTATCCTGGAACTCATCTATCATGAAATTGTCGAACTGATTTCCGGTCTTTTCGTAAACAAATGGTGTCTGGTCCTCTCTAATTATCAGCCAGAGAAGCTCGCCGGCATCTGAAAGCAGGAATCTGTTCTCAGTAGAGGTTATAAGATGAACCTGTTCAAGAATGTTTGATAATATACCAAGAATATAGATGTTCTCAGATATGAGTATCGCGGTGTTTGCTGATATCATATTCTTGTTGTAATAGTTCAGGCATTCAATGAAGAGATCACCGAATCCATCTTCAATTGCGCTTTTTAGCTCTGGTGATGGTCCCGATTTTGATGTCCATACGGCCGGCGTTTCAAGTACCTGGGAAACGGTAGCTGTTGCAGGTTTCCATGTATCATGTGAACCTTCGGATATCATTTTCAGGAATGATGGAACACCTCCCCTTGCTCCTCTCAGAAACATATCGTCGGTTATGTTGTACTTATCGAGGAAATCTGTACATTTTAAATAATAATCCCTGAGCTTTTTCCTGAACTCTGACTGAAGAGCCTTCATAGATTTTGAGTAATCAATCAGAAAAGCTCTGTCTTTAAGCTTATTGCGTTCTTCCGTTGATATAAGACGGAACTTCTCCCTGAATATTTCCTCTGCCAGGCTAAATATGTCTTCGCCGAGATTCCAGCCTTTGCCACCCTCAGTTCTTTCATATGAGTATTCAGTTATCCATTCCCTCAATGCCGGATCCTCAGAGGTGGAAGCCAGCATGGCCTGTACAGCCTGCCTGAGGATCAGTGAATGGTCAAGCTCAATTATATAACCATGGTTTAGCCCTATCTCCCTAGAAAAAGCCTTCAATACTTTCTGGAAGAAGCTGTCTATTGTTCCTACATTGAATGAAGAATAATCATGAAGGATGTTATGAAGCATCTGGCTTGCACCTGATTTTATCGCATCTGCAGTTCTTCCGGTTGTCTCGGATATCTGGTTAAGAAAATCAGTATCTCTTCCTTCCGAGAGGGAACTCAGCTGACCCAGTATCTTTCTCTTCATCTCTGAGGCTGCCTTGTTTGTAAAAGTGACAGCAAGTATCTTTTTATAGCTGTTTCTCGAACTGAATAGTTGCGAGATGTAGATCCCTGTCAGCTTATATGTTTTACCAGAGCCTGCAGAGGCATTATATCGTGTTAATACTCCAGATCCCATTGTGGCCTAAATTTACCGATTTTCCCTGAAGTTTTTTTCACTAATTTTGCCCTGTGAAGAAAAAAGTTATCATAGGGCTCTCAGGAGGTGTCGATTCAAGCGTGGCAGCTTGGATACTAAAGGAAAAAGGGTATGAAGTTGAAGGGCTTTTCATGCGCAACTGGCACGATTCAACAGGCCTTCTGCAGAGTGAATGCCACTGGGAAGATGATCTTATGTTTGCCGAAATGGTGGCAAATAAGCTCAGTATACCGTTCCACTTCGTTGATCTGAGCGAGCCTTACAGGCAGAGGGTAGTAGATTATATGTTTGCCGAGTATGAGAAAGGAAGAACTCCGAACCCTGATGTTTTATGCAACAGGGAGATTAAATTCGATTCGTTTGCCGAAGAGGCCAGAAAATTAGGTGGCGATTATGTTGCCACAGGTCACTACTGCAGGAAAGAAGAGACTAAAGCCGGGGGCATAAAAATATACAGACTTCTTGCGGGAAAGGATTCAAACAAGGATCAGAGTTATTTTCTCTGCCAGGTAAACCAGAAACAGCTGGAATATGCCTTATTCCCTGTCGGTGATCTCCGGAAGCCTGAGGTTCGCAGGATTGCAGATGAGCTGAACCTTCCTACTGCCAGGCGGAAAGATTCGCAGGGAATTTGCTTCGTTGGTAAAGTTCACCTGCCTACTTTTCTGCAGCAGAAGCTTGAAGCCAGGAAAGGCAGGATAGTCGAGATATCTTCTGATTCACTTTTTGAGAAGCATCAGCCTGGCTTTCCGGATGGATCAGTACCCGAATTAGAATTGAAAGCTCTTTGTGAACCACACCATCTCGATCCGTCAATGGGAGAAACAATCGGGAGCCACAATGGCGCCCATTTTTACACGATAGGTCAGAGAAAAGGGCTCAATGTAGGTGGACATAAGGAGCCTCTGTTTGTTATTGGTACCGATGTTCAGAAAAATATAATTTACATGGGCGAGGGTCAGGCTCATCCAGGATTGTACAGGAAGGGGCTTCACATAAAGAGCGAAGAAGTTCATTGGATACGACCTGATCTTGCGTTGGACAATGGTGATTATCACAACTGTATGGTAAGGATAAGATACCGGCAGCCATTGCAGGAAGCAAGGATTTATTCAAGAAAGGATGGACTTTTTATCATCTTTCAGAAACTGCAGCGCGGCATCGCACCAGGACAATTTGCTGCCTGGTACGATGGCGATGAGGTAACCGGTTCAGGAGTGATAAACAGGTAATTTAAAGATTTACTGGTTTCCAGATAGTGCTGACCTAATTTGCCTTACCTCCTCTTTCAAAGAATATATTTCTGTGCGAAGCTCCTCATTTTCCCTCTTTTGAGCATCTATCTGCTGCTGCTGTTCTTTCATTCCCTGAAGTAATATTGCAGAAAGTTTCTCATATGAAACAGCTTTGAATCCATTATCGTCAGTATTTACAAGTTCTGGAAAAACTTTCTCTACCTCCTGAGCGATTAGCCCAATATGTGTGGCTTTGTCAAAATGCATATCAGGGAATTCATCACTGCGCCAGTTATATCTGTAGGCATTCAGTACGAGAAGATCTGGAACAACATTTGTTACAGGCACCAGATTCTTTTTCCAGCGAATATCCGATGTTCCCCAGGTCCCTGAGCATAATGCGTTGCCAACAACATAGAGTGAGTATGAACCCGGACTTCCGGTAGTTCCGATGGATGTTTTCCGTGCAAAGACGTTATAAGTTCCGTCATAGCCCCAGCTATAGTATGTCCCGTTGTACCATAGGGCTTGATCCCCATTTACATAAAGAGCAGCTCCTGTTGATCCTTTCATCAGGTTAACAGATCCTGAGAAATCTGCTGAACCGCTTTTAAATACAGTCAGTGCATTTGATCGGGCTGCATCAGAAGATCCATTTCCAATTACGAATGCCGGATCCAATGAATTCCATGTATTTGATGTCCCGGCAATTGCATTATATTGTCCGATAACAAGAGATGCATAAGCCTGGGCATTATTATGGTACCCCATTGATACGGAACCATTCCCCCACGCAGTTGTATAATGGCCGAATGCAGTTGTGCCATCACCTGAGGCAGTTGTATATTCTCCGAACGTTGAGGAAAGATGGCCGCTTGCAACAGTATTATAGCCTGTTGCAAAAGATGTATGACCGCTGGCCATGGTTCTGTCTCCGAATGCTGCAGCCACCCAGTTATTTGATGTGGTGAGACATCCGTTTGCCATTCCTCCCCATCCTGCTGATTTGACCTGGCTTCCCCAGCCTGTTGCAGTTGAAGCAACTCCGTCTGCTTTTGTAACCAGGCCCATTGAGGTATTGTAATAGCCTTTTGCAACAGTCTCATATCCCATTGCAGTTGAGAATGGTCCGGAAGCAGTATCAGCAACCCCGAAAGTAAAGGAGCCCTGAGCTGAAGCCACGGACCCGAAGCCTGCCGCAAAAGCTCCAAATCCTGATGCGATTGTTTTTCCTGTTGGATTGCCCAGTGTATCCACTCCGACAGAGCCAAGAGCAAAACTCTGGTTTCCCGAAGCTGTCGCATATGAACCGAGTGCATATGCTCCTGTACCGGTTGCGGTTGAATGCTCACCAAAAGCATATGAACTCGAACCATTGCTGAGGCTATATCTTCCAATGGCAGTGGAATAGTTTGCCCTTGCTATTGCCCTGAATCCCATAGCCTGGGAATATGCTCCCTTTGCCCTTGAGATGTAACCTGAAGAGAATGAGTTGATGCCTACGCTATCTTTGTTCTCAATAATAATATTCCCGGTCAGAAAGGCATTTTTCAGTGGGTACCACAGGATCCTGTTCTGTGAAGGATTAATAATTCCCATTGTATCAGTTGCAACATTGAAGAAGTTGGAAGGGAGCCCCTTATTTGTGCCGAAACCTCCGATAGCAAATCCGCCCTTGGTGTTTCCCTTTGAAAGGACATCGTTAATGTACATCCTTATGCTGTCATGATCAACTACGAGGAAAGGCTGCGATGTAGCTTTTCCGGTACCGAATCCTCCGATCGCGAATCCTCCCTTGTTGCCTTTTGTTTTTCCATCATCTACATAAATCCTTACCCCTTCATTATAGACAGCAAATACGATCTGCCCGGTATTATTTCTTACGACAAAAAGCGCAGAGTCCATTACAGCAGTATTTCCTTTAATACTTAGCAGGGGAACAGTTCCTTCAAGGTTTCCGGCAACCATGGAATAGGGAACCGATTGAAGCTTTGTTGTCCCCATTAACTTCCATACTGACGGGTAGCAAAGTGATGTCCTTATAAAAAGCGGCGTTTTTGTCCAGTCAATAGTGCTGAATGAGCTTGCAGAGCCTGATTGCCTTACACCGGTACCTACCACAACAGTAAACATGCCAAAAGCATTAGTTTTTACCGGGTTAAAAAGCTCCTCCCATACCATTGTGTTCATGATAGTGTCGGAAAGTATCCCGATCTTGACCTGCATGGTGGCTCCCGTAATTGGATTTCCTGAACCGTCACGGGCAATAGCCTGGTAATTAAAACCCTGAGGTACCTGTGAAGACAAAAGGTAAAAGGAAAAAGATAAAAGTGAAGTAAGAAGCAGTTTTGTTTTCATAGCAGAAAGTATTGGTTAACTATCTAAAACTGAAAAACAGAGTAAGTTATGCCAATAATGCACTAAAGTCAATTTTTTTTGACCGGAATAATATTTGTAACAGACCAGCGGCAATTAAACAATTGCCAATAAGCAAAAAGGGTACCCTTTCCGTGATACCCTTTTTGTAACCATTTGTAATGCCCTATTTAGATATGGATGTTGTCAGCTGACTGACAAGCGATTTGAGTTCATCGATCTGTTTCTGCTGTTCCTTAATTGCTTCAATAAGAACAGGAACAAGCTTTTCATATGATACCGACTTATAACCATAAGCGCCAGTCATGACAACTTCAGGAACTATTTTCTCGATATCCCGGGCAATAACCCATATCTGTTCTCCGTGGGGAAAGTTAAGCTGCGGGAAGGATGACCTTTTCCAGTTATATCTTACCCCCTGCATCTTAAGAACACCATCAAGTGCATCAGAAAGTGGGGTGATGTCCTCTTTATAACGTATATCCGACCATGTTGCCGAGCCTGCTGACATTGTTGAACCATTGGCCCATATTGTTCCTGCGACCTCAAGTGTACATGTAGTAAGCATACCTTCTATACCTACTCACCTAACTGAAAAATCACATCCGACAAGAAGGGTGGTAATATTGGTTGAACTTTCAATTATAAGCTTATTGCCGGCAACCAGCTGTTCCAGTTTACGTTGCTGAATGATGTAACGTGCGATGTTGCCTGTATGACTCCCTGGCCAAGCACAACTGAAAAGAGACCGAAAGCGTTCGTTGTTACCGGGTTGAACAGCTCTTCCCAGATTACAAATGTTCCAAGTGAATCGGCAGTTACTGCCAACTTTACCTGCAGATTGGCATTTGGAATGGGATTCCCTGAACCATCACGTGTAATAACCTGGTAATTAAAGCCCTGAGGGGGCTGGGAGAACAAAAGATAAAAGATAAAAGT
>JBBIIS010000002.1:8275-54889 GCA_037446375.1 Bacteroidota bacterium
ATGCGGTAGTCAGAATACGCTTTTTTTTCATGTTGATTAGTTTTAGTCAACACTCAACAAGAGAAAACATCTTATTGTTCAATAATTTATGATCTTTACTTATCAAGACTATGATTTCCTGAACAGGTTCAGTCAGCTAAATTCTGCTGCCGGCTTACAAGGAATACACCGGCAAATATCAGACAGGCCGAGAATACCTTCAGTATATTAATGCTATCCTGCCCGATCATTGAAGCGACAATTGCAGCAACTATAGGCTGGGTGTATGTATATCCGCTTACAATTGTGGGGCTCAGTCTTTTGAGGCCAAAGGTGATAAGCAGGTAGCCTAAGTAGGTAGCAAAAATCACCCTATCCCGGTCCATGCATGAAATGGGATCGACGTCCAATCCATCGTGCTCCATTCCCGATATCCTGCGGGAATATTTGTGAGCATTCCAAAAGTGAATACCCACTTCATTACTGTAACAGGTTTATATTTCTCCAGCATTTTCTTTATCAGTACCGTGAAGAGCGCCCAGCTGAGGGTATTAATAAGCGTGAAAATATTTCCGACGAAAGTAGTGCTGCTCAGATCGGGACGTCCTTCATGAAGTATAAGAAGCAGTATCCCTGAAAGTCCCACTGCAAGCCCTGCTCCACGAACCAGTGATATCTTTTCCCTGAGGATTATTGCAGCAAAGACAAAGGCTGCAACGGGGTTGATAGCCATAATTATTGATGAGTTTATGGGAGTGGTCAGGGCAAGTCCGGCAAGAAACAGGATCTGGTTAATAACAACACCAAGAAAAGAGCATCCGAAGAGGTAAAAGAGATCACGTTTGCTGACTTTTTCGTAGGGAAAAAAGAAGCTTGTCAGCCAGAAAAGACTGGCAGTAATGATGCTCCTGAAGGAGACAAGCGCCAAAGGCTTGATCCAGAGCGGCATTACAGCTTTGGCAATAGTAAAATTCAGCCCATAGATAATATTGGCTGCAAGCAGGGCAAGATGTGCGTATGTTCTGTAAAAAGACTTTTGCATCCTCATTAATGAAGATGCAAAAGTAAAAAATCCCCGTTTTGGTGCAATACCTGCTTTAAATTCGGCAGACTTTAAGCTTAATCATCTTACCTCGCCTGCTATCTGCCAGACAGTTCAATCGATATTTCTTTTTTTGATCCTGTTTTTAACACAAGAAGTTTTTCAGGGGATTTCAAATCTCCTGATAGAGCATGAATTCTCATAACACCGGGAGATATTCCTTTTATCTCAAATTTTCCACGCTTGTCCGCACTCACCTCTTCAACTTTTTCTCCATCCTGTGTTGTGACTATTACAGTGCATGGTTTTGCAGGAAGTTCTCCTTTCATAAGAATTTTTCCGGAAACATCAGCACTTCCCATCCTGATGACCAGTGTGACCCCTCCAATAAGAGTCTGGTTTGGTGGTATGTTAAGTCTTTGGGCCATTTATGCCGTGTATTTCTATTGCCTTCGACTGTTATGGGAAAATTAAGAACAACATCCTCCTTAAGAGAGAATATATCAGTTGTAAGTAATTCCAGTTCTATGGAGGCGGCTTTTCCGGCGGCAAGGTCAGTCGTAAATCCGTGGATTTTATTCTGCCCTTTAACAGGAAGCGCGATTGGTAATTTCTTTTTATCCCTGACAAAAGTGAAGTTTGTCTTTACCATATCAGAAATCTTCAGAATATCCCGGGGCACCATGAAGGTGAGCCGGGCAGGAACTTTCAAAGGATTCTGCATGAAGAAAGGAACTTTTTTCCCCTTGCCTGAACCATTCGACAGAGATTTTGTCGTCACCCAGATATCGATATTCCTCTGTGCCTCATCGTCCATTCCAAGAATGTCCCATATGCTAAAATCTATGGGATTTAAATCGTACAACTTGGCTTTCCCCCTGAGGCATCTGTGGTTTGTGTTTGTAAAATGGATATGATCAAAAAGATGTTCAAAGGATCTTATGATGGTTCCGTCGTTAATTTGTACCGGAGAATCGCATGGCACCGGACACAGAATCCCAGCCATGTCGGTATCCGTAACTGTATATTCATCACTGTTGCCGGTGCCCGAGCATCCTGAGAGAAATACAATGCCGCCAACCTGGAACTTTCTCACCGGATGAGTTCCATGATTCCTTACACATACATTAATGAAATTATTATAGTCAGCGGTTGTGTCAACTACATATTCAGACTCAGGATTGTCCATACTGCTCTCAAGAAAGTCGGGAGCCACATCAGGATGTGAAAGATATACATCAGGGCTGATCCAGTAGGTCGGACTCCCATCCCTTATCAGGAACTGGGGCTTTCCCAGATAGTGCTTCTCAGTTCCCTGAAATTTGTACTGGGCCGTTCCTGTAATAGCCGGTGTCTGGCTGGTGACGAACACGAGAGCCTTCTCCAGGGAGATCATATTATCCGTAACATCATCGTTTGGCGCAGGCAGTTCATCTGCGAACTTTCCTGCATAAATTCCAGATGGCGATGCCTGCATCTGAAGGGCCTTTACCCAATGGTATGTCATTTCACTACCGTCTGAAGGAGTTGCTGCGGTGGTCTCGCTTCCCTGGCAGGAATAAGTCATACTTCCGTCAGGGAATATATTGATCCACATATTATCATAAAAACCTCCTGAATAGTTCTGCTGCATCACTAACTGAAAATGGCAGTATGTAAAAAAGTCAGGATTGGTGATCAGCAGAGAGATCAGATCGAGTGTTCCAAGGGGGATATCAGAAACTCCGTCATTCCCGATAACTACCTGGTAGTCCGCGCTGTTATTTGTTCCGACTCCTGTAAAATAGACTAAACCGGTATTCATGTCCCCTGCTTTCCTGCTGTTCTTGAATGGATCTGCCAGTGAAGAAGCAGGTACCGGAGGAGAGCTTGCTGCTGTTATGAACTGGTTGAAAAGAGTATTAAATGTGCTCATTGCAGTTGCATCGCCGGAAAGAGTGAATATCCTTCCTGCCGGGACACCGGCCGGTACGGCTGAATTATTCCCGAGCACAATCCATATATGCTCATCGGGGTAACCATAATAGTATCGGATGGTCCTGTAGACATTCCCGATATCTTTCAGATATCTCGGAGAGGTGTCTCCTGAGACAAGTATGGCATACTTGTCTAAAGAAAGAAGTGATACGGCCATAATCTGATTTTTAAATGTTATTTATTTTGATTGAGTGAAACCGATTTAAGAGATTCAATTTCGTTTTTCAATTCACTATTTTTTGTGATCAGTTCCTTTACTATCTTCATGAGGTCGTCGGTTGTTTTCAAATATTCTTCCATCTGCTTATGCTGCTCCTTGAATGCTTCTACAAGCAAAGCGGTAACAGGAGCATATTGCATATCGTACGACGCGCCGGAATGCCCGACAACCTCCGGAATAACATCCTTTGCTTCCTGTGCTATAAATCCTAAATGCCTGGTATTATCCCTGTTCAGGCTGTCCTTCCAGTAGAAAGTGACACCCCTCAGATCAAGAACTTTCTGCATCGGATCTCGGATTGTTTCAACTTCCTTTTTCAACCTGAGGTCGCTGTCATTCCACCATGCACCGGTTCCACCGGCCGAGCCATTAACAAATAATGTCCGACTGTTGATATTATTTGTCGAGTTGCCATTTACCACAACTCTTCTGTTCTGGAAATCACCCCAAAGCAGAGGTGAAGCGGTATTGGTTATGTCAATATAAAGCCTGAAGGATCCGGTTTCAGCCTGACCGGCCTGGTTACCGATAAAGATATTACTGGCGCCTGTCTGGTTCGATGACCCTGCAGAGAAACCGACGAAAGTGTTATTATCGCCGCTGTTATGGAAACTGCCGCTGGCACAGCCTACAAAGACATTTTTATTTCCGGTGCTGTTTGCAGTGAGACCCATTCCGCTGTTGTAGCCAATGTAAGTATCCTGAAACCCGGTCTGATTATTTTTTCCTGCCTGAAAACCGAGCATTGTGTTACTGTTCCCTGATGTATTCAGCAGGCCCGTCTGGTAACCAAGAAATGTATTATACTGACCCGAATTATTAGCCTTACCGCTCTCATTTCCGATGAATATATTGAAATCGGCATTGTTATTAAGGCCTGACTGATGACCGATAAAGACATTTTTCTTTCCGTTAATATTATTGTAGCCGGCCTGGTATCCCATAAAGGAGTTGAATTTACCAAGGTCGCCAGCTCCCGGAGTCGTTTTCAAACCACTTTCCTGCCCTATAAAGTAATTGAGCGGGCTCATTTTCAAATAGCTCTGCGAAATACCGGATTTTAGGTTTCCAACGCCAAATCCTTTCAATGAATCTGTTGTAAAGATCCTGGTCGAATCCATTGTTACCCTGAGGTACTGCTTTGTGCCCTTTGCGGTACTGAAACCGCCGATTGCAAAGCCGCCCTTCACGGCCTTGGTAGGGTTATCATCTATATAGATCCTTACGCTGTCGCGTGTGACCCTAAGGTACTGCTCCTTTCCGCCCTTTGTCCTGTCAAAGCTTCCGATCGCGAATCCTCCCTTTACAGCCTTGGCACCTGTTGAATCAATATATGCCCTGATGCTGTCGTTCGTTACAACAAACAGATCCTGAGGCGTAGACTTCGACTTGTCGAAGCCTCCGATTGCAAAACCTCCCTTTACACCCTTTGTCGGGTCACCATTATCAATGTTTATCCTGACTCCTTCGGGATATACGGCAAAGACCACTAATCCATCCTTGTTTTTTACCTCAAATAGAGCCTCTCCATAATCAGTCGTTGTTCCTGCAATAGATAGCTTTTTGACAGGGCCTGACAGATTATCGGCTACCATTGCAAAAGGAACTGTCCATATCTTCGATGTTCCCATATTCATATATGTAGTTGGATTTGCAATTTTTACTCCTGCAAATTTAGGCCCTGTTGACCAGTCGATAAGGTTGAAAGAGGTAAGAGATCCTCCCACTTTAGTCCCGGTACCAAGTGCCAGGGTAAAAGAGCCGAACTGGTTGGTCATTACATTTAGAAACTCCTCTTCCCAGAGATACACTCCAGCTCCGGTTGCCTTGAAGCCAGTTGTGTCAGTCAGGATTGAAAGTCTTACCTTCAGGGATTTGTTTGCAATGGGATACCCATCAACGTCTCTGGCAACCGCCTGGTAACTGAAACCCTGTGGTACCTGCGAAGACAAAAGATAAAAGGAAAAAGACAAGAGTGCTGAAAAAATTAGTTTTGCTTTCATACTTTGGATATTTAGAATTTAGAATATCAGCAGATTGGGTATGAAAGTTATGCCAAAATATAAAACGAGTCAAGTTTATTTTGACATTCAGGATCAAAGGCCATAAGACCTTATGAAAGCCTGTTTCTGTAATCTTCGTAAGTAAATCTTTTAAGGAGCCTGAATTTCCCGTCAAGGGTCCATATTCCGATTGAAGGATGCTGAACCCCGTTAAAAGTAGTGGTCTTGACCATCGTGTAATGGATCATGTCCCAGAATATCACCCGGTGACCGGGTTTCAGTTCCGACACAAAGGTCCAGTCTCCGATGAAGTCGCCTGAAAGGCATGAATTGCCTCCAAGCCTGTACCTGAAGCCCTCATTATTTTTTTCATCTAGATTAACAATTTTTGGCTTATATGGCATTTCAAGACAATCGGGCATATGAGCGGTAAATGATACGTCAAGCATTGCGGTACGGATTCCCTGATTCTCAACTATATCTTCGACCGTGGAGACAAGTTCTCCGGTTTCCCACGCAAAGGCACTTCCCGGTTCGAGTATCAGATGCAATCCCGTTCTCTCCCTGAAGCTTCTGAGCAGATGAATAAGATGGTTGGTGTCATATTCTTTTCGTGTCATTAAATGGCCGCCACCCATATTTATCCACTTGAGCCGGGGAAAGAATTTTCCGAAATTCTTTTCCACAACCTTTAGTACTTTCTCAAGAACAAATGAATCATTCTCAAACAATACATGAAAATGCAAGCCTTCAATTCCGTCAGGAAAATCTTTTTCAAGCGCCTCAGCTGTCACCCCAAGTCTTGACCCTGGTGAACATGGATTATATAATCCGTGGCTAATCTCAGAGAATTCAGGATTAATTCTTATTCCGGCTGATATCCCTTTTCGTTTTTCACTTATAAGGGGGAAGAACTTTTTATACTGAGCAAGCGAATTGAATGTAATATTTGAGCTATATTCTGCTATAAGATCAAACTCCGACTCTCTGAAAACCGGACAGTAAGTATGGGCTTTTGATCCCATTTCCTCAAAACAGAGGCGGGCCTCACTAACTGAACTTGCTGCAGCCCCCGAAACATATTCTTTAAGGATATCAAATACCCCCCACATGGCAAATCCCTTGAATGCGAGTATGATCTCGGCCCCGGATTGATCAGATACGTGCCTTATAAGCTCAAGATTCCTGCGGAATCGCTCTTCTTCTATCACAAAGCAGGGTGATGGTATTTTGCTATAGTCTATCAATTTATCCGGGAGATATAATAAAGCTATAACTCAAGATCAACGTCGTGAAGTTCAACCCATGGAAGTCCATTTAGATTGAGCTGCTCCATGAATGGATCGGGGTCAAACTCTTCCACATTATAAACACCAGGCTTTTTCCAGAGTCCCTTCATATACATCATCGCACCTATTACTGCAGGCACCCCGGTTGTATAGCTCACTGCCTGAGCTCCTGTTTCGGCATATGCTGCCTCATGACTGCAGTTATTATATACATAATATGATTTTTCTTTCCCGTTCTTTGTTCCTTTTATCCGGCATCCTATAGAAGTTTCTCCCTTGTAGTTCTCTCCAAGTTCCCCGGGGTCAGGAAGAACAGCTTTAAGGAACTGAATAGGTATAATTTCGCGCCCTTCAAAAAGGACTGGTTCTATTCCTGCCATTCCTATGTTCTGGATCACCCTCAGATGTGTAAGATATTCCTGTCCGAATGTCATCCAGAATCTTGCCCTTTTAAGAGACGGGTAGTTCTTTACTAGCGATTCCAGCTCCTCATGATATATGAGATATGATTCTTTTGGTCCTATATTTGGATAATTGAGCGGTTTGTGAATTGCATGAGGCTTTGTATATACCCATTTCCCGTTCTCCCAATATCTCCCTTTCTGCGTCACCTCCCTGATATTTATCTCAGGATTGAAATTTGTTGCAAAGGGCTTACCATGATCACCGGCATTGCAGTCAACAATATCAAGATACTCTATTCTGTCAAAATGATGCTTAACTGCATACGCTGTAAATACGGAGGTCACTCCGGGGTCGAATCCGCATCCGAGGATCGATGTGATTCCGGCCTTTTTAAATCTGTCTGCATATGCCCATTGCCATGAATACTCATATTTTGCCTCCTCGAGAGGTTCATAGTTTGCAGTATCGAGATAAGAAGTGCTTGTCACTAGACATGCATCCATTATATGAAGATCCTGATAAGGTAGAGCAACGTTTACGACAAGATCAGGTTTGAATGATCTGATGAGGCTTGCAAGCTGAGGAACATTATCAGCATCAACCCGGGCCGTTGAAACATGCTTTTTGCCAATGCGTGCCGCAATAGCGTCGCATTTGGATTTAGTTCGGCTGGCAAGCATGATCTCACTGAAAACATCCGGCATTGAAGCCATTTTATGGACAACAACTGTTCCGACTCCCCCGGCGCCAATTACTAATACTTTTCCCATATCTGTGATTAAATCATTATGAAAAACATAACCGTTCTTATCACTTAACGGCAAACCGTTAAAGCTCACCAAATATAAGAATTTATAAAATCAACAATGCACCCTCAAATGAAATCGGAGAACAATATTTGAAATTACCTTCTTCAACACAGTAATTGTCAGTCTGCTACAATTCGCACCAGGGTTTTTATATCCTATAATGTAAGGCGTACATAAATAAGTATATATCTTTGTGACCAACTAAACAATTATGAGACTGATCAATCCATTGATTATCCTCAAGATACTCAGCACGATACTCCTAATTGAGACTGCATTTTTCCTATCGTGTCTTCCTGTTGTATTTATCTACGGCGAGAACCCTGTTCCATTTCTGATCTCGGCGGCTATAACTATTATCCCTGCTCTCTCCTTTTTCATCATCTCGAGGAGATGTGAAATAAACAAGGCAAACACAAGGGACGGTTACCTTGCAGTAACACTCTCGTGGATTTTATTGGCTCTTATGGGCACACTCCCTTATCTTATCAGTGGTACAATACCTTCGTTTGTAAATGCCTTTTTCGAATCAACTTCAGGTTTTACCACAACCGGTTCTTCAATTGTGGCAGACGTTGAAGCACTTCCTTTTTCCATCCTGTTTTACCGGAGCCTTACACACTGGGTAGGAGGAATCGGAATAATTGTTCTTGTGATACTGATCCTCCCTTCACTAAGGGTAACCGGCTATCAGCTGTTCAGTCTCGAATCATCTCTGGAGGAGAAGATCCACGCCCGGACAAGTGCCATCGGCTGGAGAGTCCTGTTCATTTATCTGGGACTGACCGTTGCGCAGATTATTCTGCTCTCGCTCGGAGATATGAATATATTTGATAGTATATGCCATTCATTCAGCACTGTTGCGACAGGTTGCTTTTCAACAAGAAATTCAGGCATGTCAGAATTCTCGGCCTATAGTCAGTATATAGTAATGATATTCATGTTCCTTGCCGGCACGAGCCAGCTTGTCTATTACTATCTGATTAAAATGAATTTCAAGAAGGTCAAGCAGAATGAGGAGCTTTGGTTCTATCTGGCAGTTGTTTTGATTTCGGGAGCAATAGCCACATTTATACTAATTGCAAAAACGACAAAACCTTTTGAGGTTGCATTCAGGGAGGGATTCTTCCAGGTGATATCATTTATTACATGTACAGGCTTCGTGTCGACAGATTATTTATTGTGGCCTCTTACGGGAGTACTTCTACTGTTTATACTGATGTTTTCAGGCGGAAGTACCGGTTCAACAAGCGGTGGCATTAAGATGGCCCGCCATCTTATAGTGATCAAAAACATCAAGAATGTGTTTGTTAAGCTTAACCATCCGAAGGCTATCTCAGCGGTAAAGCTCAACGGCAAGGTGGTCACTGAAAATACAAATATTTCAATTTTATCTTTTGTTGCCCTCTATCTCTTCATCTTCATTCTGGGAACAATATTTATTACCGCAAATGGTTCAGATCCAATAACTTCAGCTAGCGCTGCAGCAACATCGATGGCCGGTATTGGTCCCGGATTAGGCACTATAGGTCCGATGAGCAATTTTGCACATATGCCTGAAGCGAGTAAAATAGTACTAAGCCTGCTAATGATACTTGGAAGACTCGAGATACTCACAGTCTTTACCCTGTTTACAAAAACATTCTGGAAAAACTAAGCCTGCAAAGCTTCAATTCCCTTCAAATTTTCGCTTTACTGCCGACAGGTCTTCAGGAGTACCAATGTCTGCCCAGAAATCTTCATCGTGCCTGTAGGTGAATATTTTCTTATTGCCGGCGAGTTCAAGATAGAGCGATGTAAGAGAGTAAACACCATCCTGCATGAATCCAAATATTTCCGGTTCAGCAATATGGATCCCTGAGAATGAGATCTCTTTCAGAGAGTAATCTGTACCTCTTGAGATTATCCTCTCCCCTGTCTTCCTGTTAAACCAACCGCATATTATCCCGTCGGTGTCGGTAAGAAAGACCCTGTTATGATTGCGTCCGGCAACGGCAAGTGTGGCTATTCCTTTATTGAGCTTATGGAAAGTGTAAAATGCTCCCAGGTCGAGATCTGTTATGATATCGGCATTGAAGAGAAGAAAAGGCTCATTATCAAAAAAACATCGTGCTTTATAAAGACCTCCACCGGTATCAAGAAGAAGTCCTCTCTCATCCGAAACTGTGATCCTGAAGCCATCCAGAATGAGCGTCTCAATCTCTTGTTCAACCATGTCGGCGAAATGGTGAACGTTTATTATTATATCATCAAAGCCATGGGATGCAATAAATTCAACAGCGATCCTCAGCATGGATCTGCCATTGACCGATACAAGTGCCTTAGGGCGGTTTGCTGTTATATTACCAAGTCTTTTTCCTATGCCTGCCGCGAAGATCATTGCTTTCATAGGACCTTATTATCTTATTTCGTGATGAAAAACAAGGACATCTGCGGATTTATTTGATTTGAGCAGAGTTGCGATTTTTTCTGCGCAATAGACTGACCTGTGGATACCTGAATAGCACCCGAAGCAAACCCTTAAAGCTTTTCCGGGTGAAGAGGATTCGATCGATACGTTTATCATTCTGATGGCGTTTTCAACCATATCCTGGATATCCTTTTTATCGTCAAAAAAATCAATCACCTTTTTATCCTTGCCTGTCAGGGATTTAAGCTCTTCAGTATAATATGGGTCAGACAGATGCCTGCAATCGAACATGAAGCCCCCCTCAGAAATGAATGTTTCAGGCATACCTTTATTGAAGCTGAAGCTTTCAATAATTATAGTTTTCTTTTGCCTGCCATCCATATCCGCATAAGCCCATTTCCGGTATAATGAATTGGTAATCCTGTTAAGCTCAGGCAGGTGGGCTGCAAGTTCGCACTTTTCGAACAGACGGGTAAGCTGCCTTACTGCAGGAGGAATGCTTTCCGTAAAGTTTGGCTTTCTTTCATAAAGTCCCCTGAAGCCATATGCGCCAAGAGCCTGGAGAAGTCTTACTATACCAAATGTTCTGTACTCATCTTCAAAAGCCTTAAAATCTGTTTTCACAGAATCTTCAACTATGCTGAAGTAGTACTGAAGAAGCTTGTCATGATCATTTTCTGAAAGCTCGACATAGGGGTCAAGAAGCAGGGAGGCGACATCGTAATGCGGTGCCCCTTTTCTGCCGCCCTGGAAATCTATGAACCATGGTATGCCGCCCTTTATCATAATATTTCTCGACTGGAAATCCCTGTAGAGGAATCCTGCTGTCATTACATTTTCAACAGAGCTGGCAAGTTTCAGGAAATCTTCTTCAAGGAGCTGTTCGTTGAAGCCGGTTCCTGAAAGCTTAAGGAACATGTACTTGAAATAGTTCAGGTCCCACATCACCGAGTTTTTGTCAAATATTTTCCTTGGGTATGAAAGATCGTAGTCAATTATCTTATCGGCTTCAAACTGAAACCGCGATAGCTCCTTAAGGATGGCCTTGTACATATCCAAAACCCGGGGGTCATTCCCGTTCCGGTCTTTATCCCGGAGCCAGGTCCACAAATCGAGATCGCCCAGATCCTCAGTCAGATAGACCATCTCATCGGGTAGATATTTAAAGACCCTCGGAACCCTCAGCCCAAGATCGCTGAACCAGCCCGCAAAGCTTGTGAAAGCATCATTTTCCTTTCTGCTCGGATTCCAGACACCAAGCACTGAGAAATCCTCCTTCACCATCCGGCAGTATATCCTGTCAGATCCTGATTTAGGAAGTACGGTAAGACTCTCAGGACTATGGCCTGTATAGTCTCTGAAGAGCAGGCTGAGGAGTTCATCTTTTATCATCTGTATCCAGTAATCTCCGAAAGGCAAAAATATATATTTCCCCAGATTTGTTCACCATTTTATTCAGGCAGAGCAGGATTTGAAATTCAACCCTCAATGCTTTTTTCCAGTTCACGTGCCTGTTTCAGGAACTCATCGATGTTCATCTCCCTGTGATATATCATGCCATGTGTCGCCCTGATTTTGGGACTCTCATTCTCATAAAAGAAATCTTTCCCCAGTATCAGCTGCACTCTTTTAAACTGTTCAACCCATGTCTTCTGCGACAGGTCGCTGAATGGACCATCGTGTTCATAACTTGGAAATGATGCCTCCACCTGGCTCACGTAGCAGTTCTTAAAGGACCAGTTAAGTACGGCCATTGAATTGAGGGAGACTGGTGTAAATACATTTGCTTCAGATGGGTGAAATCTGTACCAGACATTCCTGTACCCTATTATGCGCAGCGCTGAAATATCTTCGCTCTTTTTCCATTGCCTGAGCGCTTCTGCAATTGCCTGAAGAACTTTATAATGGGTATCCGGGCCAGATCCCTCCGGATCAAATGCAAGGCTTATAACAGTCGGCTTTAAACGCTTCAGCATGGTGAGTATCGGCTGCACATCCCGCTGATGCTGTGGCGAGGGTGTAAACATATCACCTGTATAGAATCCCAGGCGAAGGTGTTCTATATTCTGAACCTTTACGCCGTAATGTGCCCAAACAAGCTCCTCCTCATATTCACGGAGCATACCCTTCAGCTTCTGAATGTCAGGAGGATTCTTCTCACCGCTGTAGCTCGAATCGATGGTTTCAATAATTTTTTCAATCTGCGTTATAAGCTCGCCCTTTGAATGAATATTATATATCTCCACCATTACCCGTGTAAGCCTGTGACATATGCCCCTGAGCTTTCCGCTTTCATCCCTGTCGGCTATTTTATCGAGATAATGGCTCACATCCTTGTCAAATTTATACCTGTAACCGTTCGCAAAGAAATCGGGGTAGTCAAGCATCTGTATCTTTCCCTGCGAGATCAGATCCAGTGCCTCTCTCAACAGCCTCCTGAGCAGAAAATTTGTAACTGCAGTGAATCCTGAAGTCAGTACTGTAAAATGAAACTCGTTCGTTTTTTCGCGAAGCTGTGGAATAATGCATGGAAATATACCGAGCATTATATCATCGTGGTGAGGACCGGTATGAAGGAAAACCTGGTTCTCCTCCCGTCTCAGACCAGTTGCTATCTTCCTTTTAGTCGAATCAATTACATCGATAACGCTTTTCAGGCTTAGACCGGGAATAAGAGAACAGAATCTGTCTCCCCTGAGGTCCTCAACAGTAAGCTTATGAGCATACTTATCTATACGATGGCAAAGGTCGAAGACTGCTCTTTCGGTCTTCTCGAAGGTCCATTCGCCCTCGTTATAATAACACTCCCTGCTATCATGAAGGCCGACGGCGGCCCCTTCAGTAATATAGAATCTTGCATTCTTCTGTCGCTGAAGAACAGTTCCCGGGAAGAGATTATCTGGACTGCTTTCAAGGGCAGATTTCACGACACCTGCCTTTGCTTCACCGGCTGCAAAAAGTATTGAAACGCCATCCGGATTAAATGTAATTGTTCCGAGACCAATTGTTATAACAAGCCTGCTTCTCGAGATCTCAATCCCTCCGAGATCACCTGCGGAAGCAGCCTGTGTCTCGAAATTTGTCGCCGTCAGCCTTGTTGTTGAATTGTGATCACTTCCTCTTGTATTGAAAGCGATATGACCATCAGGTCCAATGCCCCCGAGGAAGAATCCTATTCCTCCCATCTGGCGGATGCTGTTTTCATATTCCATGCACCATTTGTCGATACTGAAAAGAGATTTTTGCTTCAGCTTTTCCGCTGGTGTCAGTGCTTCCCTGCTACGGAGTGAGAGGTCGATCAGGTTATCTGGAAATATTTCACTGAAATGTTTTCCACCGGCAAGTGGAATTTTTTCGGAGTTTATTAACAGGGCCTTACCGTGATCAAGGTTGAATCCCTTAATATAATAATTCACAACATAGTCATAGAAACTGTTGTGCTGCCTGGGATTGATCGGATAAAACTCGTCAATCTGGACAAAATGAAGTCCTCCTAGCGATGGTTTTACTTTAAGAGAAAATCCATTCTCATCCAGTAGCTGCCTGATTGCCGGCTTATTCCATCCGTTAAGTATTTTCTGCGTCCATTTGATGAAATATTCAGGGGTCTTGCCGGTGGGCAGGCTTATTACTCCTTCAGGGTTCACACTTACCCACTCAAGGAAGCGAATAGAAGTGAGAAGGCCAAGGGCAGGAAAATTTTTAGCAATAATGTATGGGACCGCAGTTGTGAAATCCCTCCTCCCTGAACGCTCAAAAAACAGTCGTTCAACCCCTGTAAAGCCCTTTGTAGTCATTCCTTAAAATTTAATTTTCAATCCTTTTTCAATGCATTGTAAAGCACTTCAGCAGGGTGAAGCGCTTTTCTCCCGGTACCGTCAAATATCTGATTCCTGCATGAGGTCCCCGGTGCACAAATAATTGTATCTTCAGTGGCCGCCCTTACTTCAGGGAAGAGCACCATCTCTCCTATTTTCATGCTCATTTCATAATGTTCATTTTCAAATCCGAATGCTCCTGCCATCCCGCAACAGCCGCTTCTAATCTCTTCAACAGTGTAACTCTCAGGAATTGACAGTGATTTTACTGTGGCGGCGGTGGAAGAAATTGATTTCTGCTGGCAATGTCCGTGCAGAAGTATCTTTCTGGTTTCAGAGGTAAACTGCTCCCGCGAAATATTCCCAAGTTCAAACTCCCTGAAAATAAATTCGTCAAGCATAAAGGTATTACAACCGATCCGAATCGCATCCTCTCTGAGAACTCCTTTCAGCATTGCAGGATACTCATCGCGGAATGAGAGAATTGCAGAGGGCTCAATGCCTATCAGGGGAGAATCGTCATTAATTAAATTGCGTAGAAGCTCCACATTCCTTTCAGCCGTCCGCTGCGCTCTTTTCAGAAGCCCTTTTGAAATAAAGGTTCGTCCGCTCCACCTGTGACGCGGTATAGTAACACAGTATCCCAGTTTCTCAAGCAGAAGGATAGCGGAAATTCCAATATTGCTGTCGTTAAAATTTGTAAACTCATCAGCAAAAAGGCAGACTTTTCTTTTCTGTTCTATCTCAGGTCCTTTTCTGCTGTGCTTTTTCATCCATCCTTTTAGAGTGACTACGCTGAGTGAAGGAATTTTCCTTTCAGACGAAAATCCGATAATTTTTTTAAACAGCCCCGTTCCCGTGATGAAATTTGCAACAGGCCTGATCAGGAATCCGATCTTATTCAATTCCGGCAGCCAGGCTATCAGCCACGATCTGAAAGGAATGCCATGAGCCTCGTAATAGTGCTGGAGAAATTCTGCCTTGAATGAAGCCATATCAACATTAGAAGGGCATTCCGATTTGCAGGCCTTGCACGAGATACAGAGATCCATAACCTTATAAATCTCCTCATGATCGAACGGGTTTTTCTTTTCTGAGTGCGTCATGAACTCGCGCAGGATATTTGCCCTGCCCCTTGTTGATTTATCTTCATCGCCCGAGACCATAAATGTAGGACACATTGTTCCTCCCATATTCACACCCTTCCTGCAATCCCCTGATCCGCTGCATTTCTCAATTGCGTGGATGATTCCCGATTTTTCGGGATAATGAAAAGTCGTAGATACTGAGGATGGGACTTTCACATTTTCATACCTGAGATTATCAACTATTGAAGGGGTGTCGGTTATCTTTCCCGGGTTGAATATTCCTTCAGGATCCCAGACTTTCTTAAGTTCCCTGAGAAGTCTGTAATTCTTTTCACCAAGCATAAAAGGAATAAACTCTCCCCTTAACCTTCCATCGCCATGTTCTCCGCTTAGCGATCCTCTGTACTTTCTGACAAGTGCCGCTACCTCTATGGCAATGCTATGGTACAGCTGTATATCTGAAGGATCTCTCAGGTCAAGAAGCGGGCTGAAATGCAATTCACCCGTTGCTATGTGCCCATAATATGAACAGCTGAGCCCATGTTTCTTAAGTATTTCCTCAAACTCCTTATGATAATCAGGATATCGCTCAGGAAGAACAGCCGTATCCTCTATCACCTGAACACTGCGTCTTTCTCCGGGAATATTCAGTAATACCCCAAGCCCGGCTTTTCTAAGGTCCCATATCCTCTTCAAATCATTTTCACTTTTGTAGAGTGGAAAATGATAGCCAAGGCCTGATTTTCCGAGCTCAGCTTCGATCCTTATTGCCTTTTCATCTATGGTGGCTTCATCCCCAAGAAACTCAATTAAGAGAATAACCCTCGGATCCCCCTTTATAAAAAACCTGTTTCTGGACTGCTCAAGGTTATCCTTTGTACAATTCAGGATAAAGTCATCAATAAGTTCAATTGCCGCAGGACTATATTTCAGTGCAATAATATTTGCTTTCAATGCGTCCTGCATACTATCAAAATGGGCACACATAACGCCCGATCTGCTTGTTGGTAATGGGATAAGGTTCAGTTTCATCGATGTCGTAAAGGCAAGAGTGCCCTCTGAACCTGCAAGGAGCTTACTGACATTTAATTCTATGCCATTACCCGTGAAAGGATCCGTTTCAAGCAGTGAGTCGATCGCATAGCCGTTATTTCTTCTCATTATCCCGCTCTCGGGAAAATTGTTTCTTATCTCCTCCTGGTTAGATTTATCCGAAAGGGAATCATTCAGGAACCTGTATATCCGCGTTTCGAGCAGGGAACTATCGCCATTGCACTTCTTTTTGAATCCTGCTATTGTCAATTCTTTAAATGTGACCTCCGTCCCGTCGGAAAGAATAACATCCACTTCAAGTATATGATCCCTTACACTTCCATATATTAATGAATGTAAACCGCAAGAGTTATTTCCCAGCATCCCCCCCACGCAACATCTGTTAGCAGTCGACGTTTCCGGGCCAAACATCAATTCATACGGTGCGAGAAACAGATTCAGCTCCCCTGGAACAACACCCGGTTCGACCCTTATCCATCTCCCTTCGGGGCTGAATTCCAGGATACTGTTCATGTATTTTGAGACATCCGCTACAATTCCTTTCCCAACTACCTGTCCGGCAAGAGATGTACCTGCACCGCGTGGTATAATCGAGCTTTTGTTTTCTGAGGCAAACTTTATTAATGCCTTTATATCCTCATTGCACGCCGGCCGTACCACGGCAACCGGCACCTCTCTGTAAGCTGAACCGTCTGTTGCATATATCAGACGGTGATATTCATCCGTAAACAGATCCCCTTTAATTTCGTTCCTGAGTTTTTCTAAATCCATAATGTCTGCAGAGCTTTGTTTAGGGATGACATTATTCTACAATCTTTTAAATGAATATCCTTTTGACCTGAAGTATGCTATGATCTCATCAAGCCTTGAATATAGCTTATCAGTCCTGACCGGGTCAGTGCCAAGATGCACAAGAACAATAGCCCCGTTAAGCCCTGGTTCCTGACCCGATTCATAATCCTTTAGACTCTTAATTATTACCTCTGACGAATGATAATTTAACATAAGAGGCGTAGTATAATCACCATTTGTTGCAGTACCCGGGGTTAAGTTTATAAGTTGCCCGCCAAGGTCGGAGACCCACCTCGAGATTGCTTTATTATACCACTCATAAGGTGCAAGGAAGTACCTGGTGCCTGAAATATCTGCGCCCTTTTTCTTCAGTTCATCATAATTTAAAATCAGGTCGGAAATGAATTGATCTTTAGTAACGAGAAGGGAATCCCTCCTTTCCCATGCCGCATAAAGTAAATGCTTGTCAGAATGAGGTCCTGTAAAATGCTTTTCATCTATTATCCTTTTTATGATTTTCTTATTTGCCGGGTTCCTGAGATAGTTTCCGGTAAGGAAAAATGAGCCTTTTATTCCGTTTTTCCTCAGAATATCCAGAATAGCCGTAGCCCCTTCCCCAAACTCATCGGCTGAGAAAATCAGGTAGATCGATTTTTCATTCTCATTTAATCGTATAATTGCACCGTTTGAATCGATAATACTTCCCTTCATTCTATCAGCCTGGCTAAGCCCATCCTTTTCAAGTGAGGAGAGAATAAAACTCAGTGAGGCTGTTCCATCCATTGTCGGCTCATTTGTGCTGTAGTCTCCTATATCGTCATGATAAACCGCTATCCCGTTCTGGAATTCCGAATATGGATCCTTTTTCATCAGTTCAATACCTTTGAGGCTTCTGAATATCCTGCTCCAGACAGGGCCGTCAACAAGCCCCCCATAAACAGGCACTCCCAGCTTCGCAGTAAATGAAGAATGGGGGAAATGTGGATAATTGCCTCCTTCCGGGAGACCAATTATCATTGAAGTGCCCCAGGGGTTGCATCCAAACAGCCAGTCGCGCAAAGCAGCTTCCTGTTCAATATATTCCGCGTCGCCCGTTGCCTCAAAATAGAGCATGTGTTCCTGAAGGGTCGAAGCAACAAAATTATTCGAGCACCATGTAAAAGGAACCTTTACCTGAAAGGGATCATCGGCTCTTCTCTCCTTCAGGATGCTGAGTCCCTTCTTTAAATAGTAAATGTATCTCGATGAGTACCTTGAACCTGACAGTCCGAGGTTGGCATGGCCCATGTTCATAAACGGATAATACTGGTAATGGCGGGCTGTGTCGCTCAATATCCATGGTGACACGGGTTCAAGATTTCCCCAGTAGTCGGACTTGTCAAGGAAGGATGAATCTTTTGTGAGGCTGAAAAGCTGCCACGCCGCCAGTTCAAGATCGTCGGTATAATTATCCTCTTCATAGAAATAGGGAGAGACATTACAGGCCGTCTGCGTTGCACCCGGGTCAGTCAGAGCGTAATCAAAAGCCTCTGCCGCCTTCACTGCCAGCTTCTCAGCGAGAAGAGGATCAGTTTTTTTCAGAACCTCAGCACCGAGGGCAAAGGCAGAAGCATACTTACCTGCAGTTGAAGCGACTCCTTCAGTGCGGTTTTTGAATTTTGCCAGCCCCTGGGGTTTGCCAGTAACAAAATAGACCGGACGGTAGAGTCCGTTTCCATAGGAAGCTGAATCCCTGTCGGGAAGCCTGAACCCCCGGTGGTCGCGGTCATCAGCTACCTGGTTGTACATCTCGCCCTTTGAAGGATTCATTTTTACAAGCCAGTTAAGTCCCCAAATCGCCTGGTCAAGTATATCAGGTATCCCATTTCCGCCCCGATCGCCGGATGAATCAAATTCATCATGATATATTTCAGGATTCCTTTTATAGGCATACAGGAGCTGATAAACTGCATTTGAGGTTGTTGTAAAATATTGAAGGTAATCGCTTGCATCGTGCCAGCCTCCTTTCACATCAATTATTTGTCCTGTTTTAACCGGATGATCAACAATGAATCCGTCGTGTGTTTGGCAGGAGTCTTTAAGGTAGGGATTATAGCCGCATTGCTGCTGGCGCATATATCTCAGGATATAATCCGCTGATCCTTCGTAAACATCCGACGAAATCCTGAACACAGGCGACCTTACTCCGTTTAAAAGAAGGAAATAGCCTCCGCAGGTTTTATATTCCGAAAAATCAAGCCTGGCAGCAGATCTCATTCCCCAGGCCTCTCCAGGATATATTTTTACTTTGCCTTTGAATACAGCTTTACCCGAAACTGCATCACAGAGAGAGAATGACTTAAGCGACGCGGGTTCTGTTGAGATAAAAACTGCAACTTTCACGGAGTGCGGCAGGTATCCCATCTGGTTGATCCTTATCCATGCCTGTCCGTTAAGTGACTGGACCATTAAAATGAAAATAATAAAATGGATCAATCTTTTTTTCATGGTCCCCGACTCGGTTATTTATCAGCTCTGTACTATTCATCAAAATTAGAAAGTTTTCAGAATTGGACAATCATTCTCTCACCTTCACTGACTATTATCAATTAATTAATAATTTTGCTCAGAGATGGCTGAAAATATATTGGAATATCAGCTATGCAAACAATGGAATTAAAATGGCCGAAAATTCAAGTATCCTGGTAGCCGACAGCGGATCATCAAAAACAGAGTGGAAGATAATTGATAATGGCATCGCCGGCGAGTCAATTTATTCGACAGGCATAAATCCGTATTTTCTCGCGAGCGATGAGATATTAAGTATTCTGGGCCGCGAAACAGGTAAGCTTAAAGGAGCTGTTTTCAGCAGCGTTTGGTTTTACGGATCGGGATGCAACAGCACAGTAAAAGAGGATATCGTGCGAAATGCCATTGACAGGTTCGTGGTCTCCCGAAAAACATTTATCGGCAGCGATCTGCTGGCAGCTGCAAGATCGCTGTGCCAGGACAGGCCAGGTATTGCGTGTATTATGGGAACGGGATCAAATTCATGCTATTACGATGGAAAGAGGATCGCATCAAATATTCCGCCCCTTGGATATATCCTTGGTGATGAAGGCGGAGGTGCTGTGCTGGGACGGAAGCTTGTATCAAGTATTCTGAAGAAACAGGTACCCGCCGGGATACGGGAGAATTTTCTCGGGCGTTACCATCTGACTACAGCCGAGATACTTGACAATGTTTACACAAAACCTTTCCCGAACAGGTTTCTCGGACAGTTTGCAAGATTTCTTTCAGATAATATTGATATTCCTGAATTAAGGGAAATAATTGATTCGTCATTCGAGGATTTCATCAGGAGGAATATTCTTCAATATCCTGAATCACATGATCTGCCTGTCCATTTTACGGGCAGTATTTCCTTTTATTTCAGGGACATCCTTACCGAACAGCTGAAAAAAGCTAATCTCTTACCCGGCGATATAACCCATACTCCTATTGCCGGTCTTGTTGAATATCATCTTAATCATCCCCGACAGATCTGAAATGAAAAGTAAAGTTGACATAAAGCCCCGGCTAAGCATTACTGAATCACCTTCAAATTTTGATAATCTCGAAAATATGCCGGTCCATGAACTTCTCACGAATATTAACAGTGAGGATTCGAAGGTACACCAGGCTGTTAAAGAAGCCCTTCAGCAAATTGAGGCTCTTGTCGGGATGATTGTACCCAGGATGGCAGAAGGGGGACGTATTTTTTATCTCGGAGCAGGGACAAGCGGGAGGCTTGGAGTACTGGACGCATCTGAGATCCTTCCCACATTCGGGGTACAGGACAGGATAATCGGACTTATAGCGGGGGGTGAAACAGCTTTGCGCCGGCCGGTGGAGGCTGCTGAAGATGATACGGAGAAGGCCTGGAAAGAGCTTGAGATATTCAGAATAAATGACAAGGATACGGTCATCGGAATTGCAGCATCAGGTAACACTCCTTATGTAGTTGGTGGCGTTTCAAAAGCCAGAAGCATGGGTATCTTAACAGGGGGTATTACATGTAATCCCGATGGAAAAATAATTGAAGCTGCCGAATTCCCGGTTATAGTGGTTGTGGGTCCGGAATTTGTGACCGGCAGCACAAGGCTTAAAGCTGGAACTGCACAGAAGATGGTCCTCAACATGATAAGCACCACAGTTATGATAAAGCTGGGCAGGGTCAAGGGCAACAAAATGGTAAATATGCAGCTTACAAACCGGAAGCTTGTCGAGCGAGGCATCAGAATGATCGTTGATGAGCTTGATATACAGCATGAGGCTGCCTCGATCCTGCTTCAGACCCATGGCTCGGTGAAGAAGGCAATTGACTTTTATAACAAGACAAAAGATAAAAGTAAAAAGTAAAAAAAGCGCAAAGGCAAAGAATAATGTACAATTTATTACCCGCACACAGTACCAGGTAAACAATACCAAACAACCAGACTAATTCTATGAAAAACAAATTGAAAGTTCTATTCGCCGGATTGATAATGATAATGGAATCCTTTAATCTTGCTGCTCAAATGTCCGACCCTCCTTTTCTGAAATATCTTCATCATCCCTGGGTCGACTCTGTTATGAAAGCGCTTTCACCCGAGCAGCGCATCGCTCAGCTAATGTGGGTTTCGGCTTACAGCAACGAAGGAGTTGAATATGACAATAAGCTTTGCAATCTCATAAAAAAGACAGGGATAGGCGGAGTTGTCTTTTTCCAGGGCAGTGCTGAGAAAGAGGCTGAAATGACTGATTATTTCAGGAAGATATCGACCCTGCCCCCGATCGTTGCAATTGATGCTGAATGGGGAATCGGAATGAGGCTTTCGGGGGTCACAAAATTCCCGTACCAGCTGACCCTCGGCGCAATAACAGATGATTCCCTTATCTACAGGATGGGTGTTGCCGTAGCGCACCAGCTGAAGAGAGCCGGAATTGATGTCAATCTTGCACCGGTAGCTGATGTGAATAACAATCCGGATAATCCGGTTATTAATTTCAGGTCCTTCGGGGAGATACCTGCAAATGTCAGCCATAAAACTATAATGTATATGAATGCAATGCAGAACAATGGCATCTTTGCAGTTGCAAAGCATTTCCCCGGACACGGCGACACCAATACTGACTCCCATCTGGACCTTCCGACAATAAATAAGTCATTATCACATCTCGATTCAGTTGAGCTAGTGCCGTTCAGATCACTGATAAATAATGGCATCTCCGGAGTTATGCCTGGTCATCTTTCTGTACCAGCCCTTGATACCGTAAAAGGCATCCCATCGACATTCTCCTATCCCATTCTCACAGGTCTCCTGAGGGATAAGCTTCTTTTCAGGGGCCTCGCCATTTCTGACGCTATGAATATGGGAGGAATAACAAAATATGCCAATCCGGGTGAAGTCGAGCTCAAATCACTCAAGGCAGGTATGGATGTGCTTGAATATGTGAGCGATCCGGAGCTTGCAATTAAATCTATAGCCGAAGGGATCAGGAAGGGCACAATTTCACAGACTTTAATAGATGAAAAATGCCGGAAGGTGCTTGCTGCAAAATACTGGGCAGGATTAAGTAAACCTGAGAAGGTAGATCCCGCAATGATAACCGGTGATCTTACACCTGTAAGTTCCAGTGTTCTGATTACTGAATTGTACGCCAGCGCGCTTACTATTATAAATAACGAGAACAATCTGATCCCTGTCAGGCATCTCGACAGCATAAAAATCGCAACCCTTTCAATAAACAGGACTGATTTGTCACTTTATCAGCAGAGGCTGTCAGCCTATACTCATACCGATGATTTTGTAATAGATTCAATCAGCAGCTGGAAGACCTCTGAAATTCTGAAAAAATTATCCGGTTATGATCTCATAATTGCGGGCATATACGGGACCGATCAGAGACCCAATAAGGGCTTCGGCATACCTGAAGGGCTCAATGATCTTATAGCTGCATTGAATTCAAAGGCGAAATGCATATTCACATATTTCGGAAATCCATATGCAATCGACAAACTTGCTTCCGTCCAGAAATCTTCAGGATTAATAATTGCTTTTCAGGAGAATAATTATACCGAAGATCTTTCGGCACAGCTGATTTTCGGAGCCATCGGGGCAAAAGGTAAACTGCCTGTGACAATCAATAAGAACTACCCGTCAGGCATGGGATATGTAACTGAAGGCGGTTTAAGGGTAGGGTACGGATTACCCGAAAGCGTTGGAGTCAATTCTTTTATTCTTAACCGGAAAGTTGATTCCATAGCAAATCTGGGACTTAGTGCAGGAGCCTATCCCGGTTGCGAGATCATGATAGCAAAGAAGGGAACTGTTATTTTCAGCAAGACCTACGGCTATCAGACTTATGATGACCGCACTGCCGTTTCAAAAGACGATCTGTACGATCTGGCATCTGTTTCAAAGATCACCGGCCCTCTTCCGGCACTCATGATCCTGAATTCGGAGGGTAAGTTTTCTCCTGACAAAACCCTTGGTTATTACCTTCCTGGGTTCAGAAGATCTAATAAGTCGGATATAATTATAAGGGACATGCTGGCTCACCAGGCAGGCCTCAGAGACTGGATACCATTCTGGAAGGAGACTGTGAAAAAGAACGGGAAATTCAAATCGGGCATCTTCAGCCATGAATATTCCGAAAAATATCCGGTTAAGGTTGCGCGTGATCTTTATATAAATAAGAATTACCGGAAAGAGATATTCAGGGAGATAAGAAAAAGCAAGGTCTCAAAAGAAAAAAAATATGTCTATTCAGATCTGACTTTCATTCTGATGCCTGAGGTAATTAATAATATTACAGGGCAGAAATGGTACGATTTCGTAACATCCAGAGTATATCACAAGATCGGAGCGTATGATATAGGTTTCAATCCATATCTCAGATATCCTTTGGATCGCATTGTTCCTACTGAGTATGATTCGCTGTTCAGGAAGCAGCTACTTCATGGCACGGTTCACGATGAAGGGGCCGCTATGCTTGGTGGTATTTCGGGTCACGCCGGATTATTTGCCACTGCAGACGATCTCATGAAGCTGATGGAGATGTACCGAAGAATGTGTAACTACGGAGGCGAGCAGCTCATAAGCAGGGATATAATGAAGGAGTACACGAGATGCCAGTTCCCTGAAAACAAGAACAGGAGAGGATTGGGTTTTGACAAGCCTCTTGTGAATAACAGTGAATTGAAACAGGAAGACACCTACCCCACTCACAGCGCTCCCCCATCTAGCTTTGGCCACTCAGGATATACGGGCACTTTTGTTTGGATGGATCCCGATAATGAGCTGACTTATATATTTTTCTGCAACAGGGTTTATCCTACAAGGAACAATAACCTTGTTACGGATATGAATCTAAGAACAGAGATACTTCAGGCTATTTACGATTCCCTTAAGTAGGAGAATCATTTATCCTGTAGCTTGACTCAGCTTTATGTTTTTCATATCTTCCATAAAATTAAGATTTATGCGAATTAGACATTTCATAATCTGTTTGCTCCTGCTTTTTACGTTTATTGGAGCCTCGGGACAGCAATATGATACCAGTTGAAACTGGAAAATGGAGCATGATTCAACATACTTAAGCCTTCTAATATACAGAAGGCAGTAGGCACTCTCTCCCCGCCATTACAATGCTTTCTTGAGGATTTTAAGATCAGACTCTCATCATATTTTGAAAGTATTACCGATACTGAAAAATCAAATTATTACAAAACCAGGCAATCCTGGAACGGAAAGCCGGCGGGCGAGAACTTCAGGGATGATGATCAGGTATTTGCTGGAGAAAGGAGCGCCTTTACAAAATATGTAGTATCCTCAGGTATCTGGGGCGGCTATTACGGGCTGGCATTTGACTACGTTTTTAATATCAACGGTGCCACCGGGGCAGGCTTTCCTCTCGTTACAGGAGGTGTTTCACCAATTATTCCCATAATTTCAATAAAAGATAAAAAGATTACCACAAATTCCTTATTGCTGTGAAATCATGGCAAGGCTATGGGGGCTTTCCAGGGCGCAATGCTTGGAATGCTTTTCACAGACGGCGCCGTTGGTACGGAAGGGCTCAAATTATCTTCATTTTAGTTTTATGCCTCATAACGTGTTTATAAACAACAAAATGACAGGTGCCGGAAAATATCTCCCTGGTGGCAATTTCAGAATGTTATCCGCGCTAGAGGCTTCGGTAAACTTCTGAAATCGGATTAATTCTTTACTCAGAACAGCTTTATAAAAACGACTTTCCTGTCGTCCATTGTCGATGTCTTTTCACAGAATGCAACAAAATCCGTATAATCAGGAACCGGAAAGTCTCCATTAAACATTTTAAATGATCTTACATATATTATTCTTTTTTCATCGTAAGTGACAGAAGTGCTGTATTCACCGAATTTTGTGACGATTTTCTTATTCTCAGGAACCTGCTCAACCCTGTAGCTGAGCGGAATTTTAAAAACAATGGTGTCGGTCTGTGTATAGGGTCTCTTTATCCTGATTATTGATTTCCTGTCAGTAGTCCTGTATGGCAGTTTTCCGAATCTTGTCATCAGATTTGGATTGAAGAGGATCCTGTTCCCTGTAAGGGTTCCATAGTTCGGAAGGGTCAGGTTTAATTCCTCGGTCACAAACGGGTCCTTATCCCTGATCTCAGAATAGTTTATTTTGTCTACATTAAATGATTTTACAGGTATTTTTTTCTGCACCTCTTTCAATAAATCAGCATTGTCAAGTTTCAAAAAAGGGTAGATTTCATCATAATCAAGGCCTTTATAGACTGTTGATACAAATGTTACAGCATTTCCTTCACCATCGATAGTTACATCAGCTTTTCTCAACTGAAGATTCTCGGAGCCATTGTACTTTCTCGTTTTTACAATGGCTCCACCCTCATTTCGAATAAGCAGGACATGCCTGTCGTCGGTAAACTTTCCCATATATCCAGCAGGGAGATCCTGACTCGTACACTCAAGCCAGGTAGTATCTTTTTCATGCGGTATGCAAACGATGACATGGTTAAACTGGTTGGAGGGGAAATCATATCTGATATCGGGAGAATGATCTCCGGCATTTACAAGCGTGTAGTAACTTTTTATTCCGGCAATGTTAAGAAGAGACCTCATATAGTTTGATAGTGCCTTGCAATCGCCATAAGAGAGCCTGTCTATTGTCTCTGCGTCTATTGTCTGCCATCCGCCAAGGCCAACCTGAATACTCACATACCTTACCTTTTCCTGTAATAAATGATACAGAAAATCTATCTTTTCTTTCTCGGAGCTTTTCTGTGCAAGAAGGTCCTTTATTCTATTAGTTGTCTCTTCGCTGAGTTCCGTTCTTCCTTCGTTTATATTAAGTATCCAGTCTCCAAAATCTTTCCATGTTTTGTAATCACCGGCATATCCTGATATTTTAAATTTTTCGGGAGCAATGTAAACCATTGGCGTATACTCTGAAAGATCTGCGCTGTATTGTTCCTCTTTAAGGGCCGGTTTATTTTTTACAATCCACTTAAAGGAGGTCCTTAGCTTATTATTTTCTGTGTCAATTGTTTTAACGCATGAGTCAGTCATGTTCCGTTCCAGATACCTGAGGCCAAAATCCTTTGGCACCATGATATCAAAGCTCATATTTTCAACAGAAATATTATAGGAATCATACATCCTCATATCGGGATAATTCAGCAAGCCTGTATAATCGATTTCGTATGTGTACTCAACCGTAAATGGTACCGCTCTGTAATTTGGATCGAGAAATTTCACCCTGTCATCGTCATAAAGTGTATAACCCGAAATAGCAGAATAGTCCTGTAATTGAATGTTTGTGTTCTTCTTTATTTTATTGCCATCCTGATCATACATGGTCCAGTCAAATTTTTTAATCTTTCTGAATTTGTCGTAGAAGTCATAAAAAACTGATTTATCAACCCCGTTCTGGTTCAGGATAGTGATGGCATAGGTGACTCTCTTTACGGCCTTGTCGAGGTCTGTGACCTCAAAATAGGTCTCGCTGTTTCTTACGACGGCTTTTGCATTGATCAGCAGCTCCTTTGGAATATCCGATACCTTGTATCTTGGCTGAGAGTAGACACTTAGCGTTAAAATTGCCAGTACCCCTCCAATAAAAGCGGATCTGGAATCAATTGATCGTACCATATTATACTTTCTTAAATATCACAGGTTCAGATTCTTTCTTTACAAGCTGATCATAAAACTCCCTCAAATTAAGATACTGATCAGTCGTAATAAGAGTTTTTGTTATCGACAATTTTGATGTTATTTTAATTTCGGCACCATTATTTACTGCATCAAACAGGAAAGTTGCGCTGTTATCCGGCATTCTGAGAACAATCTTTGCAGGCAGTGTATTAACTGCATAACCCGCTGGTATTTTCAGCGTTGTAATTACAGTGTTATCACTTTTATAGCCATAATCGATGGGAAATTTTCTTTCCTCAGACTTAAAGGGATTTTCAAACACCTGGTCATAGAGCATTGGCAATATATATAGTTCGTCGCCTATCGAACTTACCTTGCCTGAAATATTCACCTTATAGTTTTCGACGACCGGCTTGTACAGGCTGTCAAGGTTTTCAATCTTCGGATCCTCTATCAGCAATCCCACTTTTTCTTTTCTATAGTCGTCGAGAAACTCATCCAGGCTGTTGAAAGAATGATATTTCTTCCTCAGATCAAGGGCGGCATAATCTGTATTTACTGTATTTATATTCCCTTTAAGAGCATTATCCTCAGCAAGTTCCAGATTATACATTGTTACCTTCCTGTTGGCCCGCGGCGCCGACAGGTCCACAAGCTGGCTTCCGGTCTTGACAACTGTCCTTCCGTTGTGATTAAGGCAGCGAAAGGGCAACAGATAACATGGCATGTAGCTTTCAGAAGCATCAAGTAAATATTTGGTACCACCAACAGTTGCCTGAACAATAACGTAGTTAAGCATACTGTATGAGGGTGATATAGCAGGAAGAATGCCGTTTTTTCGTGTGCTCAGACCAACCGGTACAACTTCTATATTCAGCTTGTTCAATAACTGGTAGAGCATAAGGTTAATATCAGCCGAATTCCCAGTTTTCTTTTTATATACAGTACTGAGAGTGGGACTGGAGGTATAGAATGACTCAATCTCATTCCATTTCATTACCTGTCTTATAGAATCGAATGCCATTTTCAGCTCTTCCGTACCGGAAGCTCCTGTAGATCTTATTTTTTTTGCCAGATCGGACAAATATCCCGACATATCCATAGCTTTTCCGAAGGCATCAAGGCTGAGCATGTCAGTAAAAACATTATCCCATGTAGTTGCAAACTGATGATAGTTAACTATCTCAAGGATGTCAAGCCGAAGCTTGGTAAGGTAGTTTTCTTTTGAATTCATTAACGGTTCCTCTTTAAAAGCGGGTATATTCTGTGCCACCCATCTGTTAGGAGTTGATACTGTAAGGTGTTCAAGACCGTAAAATGTGAACTTAAATCTGATCCTTGTGGATGATTCAATATTAAGTTCGCTGTATCTTACAGGAATAATATCCTGAAAATCCCACTCCCTGGGCATTCCGTTGTAAGAGAACTCAAGATCAATAATTGAACCGACCTTGACATTCGGCATTGCAATCCTGAGCTGGTAACTCTGCCCGGTAAGATGCTCAGTGAAAATGGATTCATTCCTGAGCTTTTCCTGAACAATTTTACCATCCACAAGATTGCATGTAATACCTTTAAGCTTAGTATTAGGGTCTGTCGGGAATGCTGCATTCGCCCAGGAATAACCCTCCTTTTTCAATATCTTTATCCTCAGGTTTCTTGTGAACTGGAAATTGCTTTCCCTGAAGTATCCATAATCACATAATATTGCGGCAGCTGCAGTTGTATCTGCAGGATAAACTTTCATCAGCATATCTGCCATGTCAATATCTCCGTATCTTATTGGAGATTTCTGAGAGAACATACTGAGATGTATCAGAATGAACAAGGTGACAACTGCGAGATTTTTTTTCATATGTTAAAATAAAAATTAGACTGAACCGGTTCATGCGACATGTCAACCGGTAATTACACCCGGATAAACAATTATAGATTAATTATCTGCAAATAATCCTTCCTTCACATCAGAATACCTAACCAAATTTAGATAATTGGAAATACTTTTCAAAGGGAAAAACTCATGATCTTTAAAATCATTTATTATACTATTTTTACTCAGCCAAACCGATCAAGCTATTAATATAAATGAAACGATTTACATATGCTTCATTAATGATTGCCATTACCATGGCAACATCCAAACCCGCATTTACACAGGAGCTGCGGATACCTTCCGAATTATATTCAAGAGCCGAAAGGACAGGATACCTCGAGACATCTCACGACAGCGACGTTGTGAAATTTTGCGTTACAGCCGGAAAACTCAGCGGTTACGCGCATGTTGAGAGTTTTGGCAAGACTGCGGGAAATAACGATCTAATGATGGTCGTTCTTGCGAACCCGAAGGTATCAACACCTGAAGAGGCTGTTGCATCAGGCAAGCCGGTAATTTATATAGAAGCGAACATTCATGCCGGTGAGGTCGAGGGGAAAGAGGCCTCAATGCAGCTGATCCGCGAAATATGTTTTGGACAAAAAAGCGGCCTTCTCAATAACCAGATACTTATTTTCTGCCCCAACTATAATCCTGACGGAAATGACAAGTTAAGTTCCGACAGCAGATCTTCTCAGGATGGAAGTCCCAGGCTAACAGGGGTGAGAGCATCTGGCGAAGGACTTGATCTTAACCGGGAAGGGATAAAGGCTGAAGCTCTGGAATCAAAAGCCCTCCTTAAGAATATTATATTGAAATGGGACCCTATTCTCTTCATTGATCTTCATACCGACAACGGTTCGTGGCATGGTTACGCACTCAATTATGCTCCTGCATTTCTTACAGCAGGCATGCCGTCAACAACTGGGTACATATCAGACAGCCTTCTGCCAGTTGTTGCAAAGAATGAGCTCGACAGATCCGGGATCCCGGTCTTTTTCCACGGATATATGAATATTAAAGCGGGCGAGCAGACAACATATTCCACCTATTCACATCTTCCAAGGTATCTTGTCAACTATATGGGACTCAGGAACAGGATGGCAATACTCAGTGAAACCTTCTCGCATGACAGCTTCGAAAAAAGAGTGCTTAGCAATTATCTCTTTCTTGTTTCACTTCTGGAGTACACAGCCACACACTCAAAAGAGATGAAAGATGTTGTAGCTAATGCTGACAGGGAAACCATTCGGATGATATCTTCAAAGGGAGGAACGATCAGAAAGGGAGTCACTTACAATATCGCTGCCGCCGAAAAGCCTATTGATCTGCTTACCCGCGAGACAGAGGAATTCAGTGACGGGAACGGTAAAATCAGAAGACGGCCGACAGGCAGGTTGTTCTGGATACACGATGTCAGGCATTTCGACCATTTTGAACCTGTTATTACATCAGACGTCCCGTTTGGTTACGTTTTCCCTGCCGAACTGACAGGAGTTGCAGACAAGCTAAAGCAGCATGGCGTTAATGTCACCACTGTCAGCAAGAGGGTAAAGGCGGATGTTGAAGAGTTCCTGATATCAAAATATACGCAGGATAAACGTCCAGCATATGGAAATCACAAGATGGTATCGGTTGAAGGGCAGTTCAGCCGGAAAAGTGTCGCACTAAAGCCGGGAAGCTACTATGTTGATATGCGTCAGCCCCTGGCATGGCTTATCTTCTACATGCTCGAACCGCAATCTGACGATGGCTTGCTCCTATGGAACTATTTTGATGATTATCTCCTTCCAAAAGGAGTTGAAAAGGGATCTGTCCCCTACCCTGTACTGAAGCTCTTAAAGCCTCTAAAATGAAAACGCAGAGCTCAGTGCCCTGGGCTCAGAGTTCTTTACCTCTGCCCTCCGCTCTGCGCTCTGCGCTTTTTTTTGTGCCCAGAACAAGACTCGAACTTGCACACCCTTGCGAGCACCAGCCCCTCAAGCTGGCGTGTCTACCAATTTCACCATCTGGGCGGTAGAACTAAAGGTTTAAAGGCTCAGAGGCACAGTGGCACAACGGCTTAAAACCTTGATTTCAAAATTGTAATTGTAAAGGAACCTTTTTATTCCGCCGTTATGCCGTTGAGCCGTTACGCCGTTGCACCGTTTTCTGTGCCCAGAACAGGACTCGAACCTGCACATCATTACTGACACTAGTCCCTGAAACTAGCGCGTCTACCAATTTCGCCATCTGGGCAGGTTTTTGCTCAGGGCTCATGGCAATGGGCTCAGCATAAAATACTAACCCAACCACTGCGCTCTGAACTCTCCGCTCTGAGCTTTTTGAATCTTTATTTAGGTTTTAAATAAATGATCCTTCTTCAATGAACGTCTGCTTAATAGTGCAGCGGGTGCAAAAGTAAAAAAAAAATTAAAAAATCCATTAATTTTTCTTTTTTTCGATCTATTAAACTATTGATTAACTATAACAGGAAGATTTGCAGTATTGTTTTAACAGGGTGTTCACAAAAAATAATACAATAAAAAATCATATATCGGTAATTAATTTATTTTTGATGCCTGATTTATAAAGATGAATCTTAATTCAAATAAGTTTACAATCATCATGAAGCATCCTGCCTGACAGGTCTGCCCCATCTTTATACATCAGAACATTATAAAGATAAAGCAGGCCTGCAGAAAATGCAGGTTTTTTTATATAGAAAAGGAAATGAAAATAATGAAATTCGGAGGAACCTCGGTTGGCAATCCTGACAGGATGAGAGCCCTGATTCCGTTGATAGATGATGAAGACAGAAAAATAGTTGTTCTGTCGGCAATGTCGGGAACAACTAATGCCCTTGTAGAGATATCCAATCAACTCTACGGCGGAAATATTGACGACGCATCGGACAGGATCGAGGAGATGAGAACTAAATATCATGATGTTGTCGATGAACTCTATACATTTGAGGGGACACGGAATATTGGACATGATATCATAAATTCACATTTCAATTTCCTTTCGGGATTCCTTCATGGCGTTTTCACAAAGATCCAGGAAAAGGCTATTCTGTCGCAGGGTGAACTAATCTCAACAACACTCTTCCATCTCCTCCTTCAGGAGAGAAATATCCCGAGTGTACTTCTCCCGGCTCTGAGCTTTATGAGAATTGATAAATACGGTGAACCCGACCTTTATTATATTGAGGAGAACCTGCTGCGCGAACTTAAGAATCACACTGATGAGCACATTATTATAACACAGGGCTTTATCTGCAGGAACGCCTATGGCGAGACTGATAATCTCAAAAGGGGGGGCAGTGATTTCAGTGCTTCGCTTATCGGCGCCGCAATAAACGCATCTGAAATACAGATATGGACAGATATTAACGGTTTCCATAATAATGATCCGCGGTTCGTTAAAAATACCCACCCAATAAGGAATCTCTCATTTGATGAAGCAGCTGAGCTGGCATATTTCGGAGCCAAGATTCTTCATCCCTCGAGTGTAAATCCGGCAAGAGAGAGGAATATACCGGTAAGGCTTAAAAACACGATGGATCCTGATGATCCGGGAACACTGATTACAAGTACGTGTGTATTCGAGGATTATAAGGCCGTAGCTGCAAAGGACGGGATCTCTGTTATAAGGATCAGATCCGACCGGATGCTGATGGCTTATGGATTCCTGCGTAAGGTCTTTGAGATTTTCGAGGCATACAGAACTCCGATTGATATGATAACCACATCGGAGGTATCAGTTTCCCTTACCATCGACAACTCAGAGTTTATCGGGCCAATAATGAAGGATCTCAGGGAGCTTGGATCAGTCGAGATTGAGGAGAACCAGTCAATAGTATGCATTGTCGGAGATTTCAGGACAGAAAGGACAGGTTCTGCACCTGAAATTTTTGAAGCACTTAATACAGTGCCTCTCAAGATGATCTCCTACGGAGGAAGTCCTTACAGCATTTCGCTTCTTATCGACTCAGGCGATAAGATCAATTCACTGAGATATTTACATGAACACCTATTCAGAAATTCAAATGGCTGACAGCTTTCCAATCAAAAAACTAGGGGAACTCCCTACTCCTTTCTATTACTACGACACTGAGGTATTAAAGCAGACGGTCGAACTCTTAAAGAAGGAATCAGGATTTTGCGGGTATAAGGTTCATTATGCGGTTAAGGCAAATGCAAACCCGCGAATACTCAGGATAATATCATCCTGCGGAGTTGGTGCTGATTGTGTCAGCTGGAATGAGATAGAACGGGCCCTTGCCAATGGCTTCAGCAATAATGAGATAGTATTTGCCGGCGTTGGCAAATCTGACAGGGAGATAGAAGAGGCGCTTAAAGCTGATATCTTCTGCTTTAACTGCGAGTCGGTACAGGAACTCGAAGTAATCGATTCCATAGCCTCCGGCCTTGGAAAGACAGCCAGAGTTGCACTGAGGATAAATCCGTATGTTGAGGCACACACTCATAAGCATATAACAACAGGAGTTGAAGAGAGCAAATTCGGGATAACGATGGCCGATCTTGACCAAGTTCTCCAGAGGATGAAAACTCTGAAAATGATCAAATTCGTCGGAATACATTTTCATATCGGAAGTCAGATAACAAGGATGCAGGTATTCAAGAGCCTCTGCAGCAGGGTCAATGAGATGCTTGATTGGTTCAGCAACAGGAATATTGATATCCGTATTATAAACGTAGGCGGCGGACTTGGCATTGATTATGAGGATCCTTTACGGCTGCCCGATTTTCACAACTACTTTTCGATATTCAGGGAGATGATAAGAATACGTCCCGGACAGGAGCTTCATTTTGAGCCTGGAAGAGCGGTCGTCGGACAATGCGGAACGCTGATCTCAAAAGTGCTTTATATCAAGAATGGCGGGAATACAAGGTTTGCGATAATTGATGCCGGAATGACTGATCTTCTCAGGCCTGCTCTATACCAGGCATTCCATAAGATAGAAAACCTCAGTTCAAAAGGAGAGCCTGTACACTATGACATTGTGGGACCTGTTTGCGAATCTTCAGATACGTTCGCTAAATTCGTCGAGCTGCCCGAGACAAAGCGCGGCGACATAATAGCTATAAGATCTGCCGGGGCTTATGGTGAAACCATGGCTTCGAGATACAACCTGCGTGACCTGCCCGGATCAGTATTTTCGGATAATTTATAATCTAAGAACTTTAACCGCAGAGTGCACAGAGACTCTGCGCCGAGAAGGCAGAGTAAGAAATATTATATTATTGGCTCTCTGCTGCCTCCGAGTCCCCCGACGATAATCGGGACAATGCTGCCCATGCTGTTAATTATAATTTTTTAACAAATCTCCATTTTCAATCTATTTAACTGTTTAACAACCCGGTAAGAAAAAAATAATATTAAACTTCACAGCGTTTTCATTATTTAGACCGAATCTAAAAATATCTCACCGGTTTCAATTGAAAAAATTTCTACTTTGGTGACTTATTATACATAACCTAAGTTGATATGAAATATTCGCTCTTTAAAGTTAAGCCTTTCAACCAGCTGATGGCTGAAGCGACAAGTGATTCATCGGGGTTAAAACGGGCACTGAATGCAACTAACCTTGTTTTTCTCGGAATTGGTGCAATTATTGGTGCAGGTATCTTTGTAATAATTGGAGAAGTAGCTGCCAATTATGCAGGACCATCTGTTATACTTTCCTTTCTGGTGGCCGCGGTAGCTTGCGCCTGCGCCGGACTTTGCTACGCTGAACTGACCTCGATGATCCCTATCTCGGGCAGTGCTTACACATACGCCTATGCGACTCTTGGTGAATTTGCAGCATGGATAATCGGATGGCTTCTTATAGTTGAGTATCTTTTCGCTGCATCAACGGTAAGCGTAGGCTGGTCGGGTTATGTTGTTAGTCTTCTAAGTGGCATCGGGCCGCACGGAATACATCTCCCCACTGCTTTTACAAATGCGCCGATCGTGTATAATGAAGCAACAAACGGATTTGTTCATTCAGCAGGCGGCATAATAAATCTCCCGGCCATTTTTATAGTATTTATCCTCACTCTGATCCTGGTACTTGGAGTCAAGGAATCAGCCAGGTTCAATAATGTGATTGTATTTATAAAGGTTTCAGTGATTATTATCTTCCTTATTGCAGGAGTCTGGTTCATCTCAACTGCAAACTGGCATCCATTTATACCAAAGAATACAGGAAAATTCGGACATTTCGGTATAAGCGGCATACTTCGGGGAGCTGCGGTCATTTTCTTCGCTTATATAGGTTTTGATGCAGTGTCGACAGCTGCCCAGGAAACTAAAAATCCGAAGCGAGACCTGCCGATCGGAATATTGGGATCTCTCGCTATCTGTACAGTCATATATATTCTTGTTGCCCTTGTACTGACAGGTATCGTATCATTCACAAAGCTTGGCGTTCCTGATCCGATAGCTGTAGGAATTGATTCGATGGACAGTAACTTTGCTAGAACAATTCTTGCTCCGCTTATCAAGATCGGCGCCGTTGCGGGCTTAAGCTCAGTCATATTGGTTATGCTTCTCGGGCAGCCGCGAATCTTCTTCACTATGTCAAAAGACGGTCTCCTTCCTCCTGTTTTTGCAAAAGTGCATTCAAGATTCAAAACTCCTTATATGTCAACAATTATAGTCGGAGGCGTTGCGATGATACTTGCCGGACTATTCCCGATAGGTGTTCTCAGCAAGCTTGTCTCGCTGGGTACCCTGCTTGCCTTTTCATCAGTTTGCCTCGCTATTCTGATCCTGCGCAAAAAGCAACCTGATACTCACCGGCCTTTCAAGACACCCTTCACACCGTTTATACCCATACTTGGAATAGTGTCATGCCTTGGGATTACACTTTTCCTCAATATCTATGCATGGGTCACAATGCTCGTATGGCTGACAGTTGGACTTATAGTCTACTTTACATATGGCATGAAGCACAGTACACTCACCATGAAAAACAATGCTGAATAAGCTCATTAAGGCAATAATACTGAAGGGACGCCTGAAAAGAGCGTCCCTTCTTAATTTATATGATTCTGTTAAACAAACACTCAGCCCTGACGTTACATCATATTTGCCATTGGAACCAGGGCTGAAAAATTAAAATAATAACTATCTTTGCCCACCAAATAAACACATGGATTTTAATGATTAAAGTTACTTTTCCCGACGGTTCTGTAAAGGAATACAAAGAGGGCATCACAAGCCTTGAGATAGCTGAGCAGATCAGTCCGCGACTGGCGAAAGAGGTCTTATCAGCAACAGTCAACAATGAGGTGATTGATCTTACGAGGCCGATAACAACCGATTCAAAGCTTGTGCTTCACAAATGGGATGACGCAGAGGGAAAGCATGCATTCTGGCACTCCTCCGCGCATCTTATGGCTGAAGCAATTGAAGCCCTTTGGCCCGGGACAAAGTTTGGTATTGGTCCGGCAATTGAAAACGGGTTTTATTATGATATTGATCCTGGTGATAAATCGCTCAACGAATCAGACCTTCTTCTTATAGAAAACAAAATGAAGGAGCTGGCTTCAAAGGATCTGACTTATTCGCGAAGGAATGTCAGTAAGAAAGAGGCGCTCAATATATTCAGCACAAAGGGCGATGAGTATAAGGTGGAGCTTATAACCGATCTCCAGGACGGGACGATTTCACTCTATACACAAGGGAATTTTACAGATCTCTGCAGAGGGCCGCATCTTCCTTCAACGGAGCCTATAAAAGCCATTAAGATACTTAGCCTGGCCGGGGCATACTGGCGCGGAGATGAGAAACGTAAAATGCTTACAAGGGTTTATGGTATTACATTCCCGAAACAGAAGCTTCTTGATGAGTATCTTGTATTCCTCGAAGAGGCTCGCAGGAGGGACCACAGAAGGATCGGCAAGGAACTGGAGCTATTTACATTCTCACCGAAAGTCGGCATGGGCCTTCCGCTATGGATGCCTAAAGGATCTGATATCCGTTCAAAGCTGATCGAATTTCTTACAGTCATTCTCCGCAAGAGAGGCTATAAGATCGTTGCGACTCCTCATATAGGAAATGTGAATCTCTATAAGACCTCGGGCCATTTTGAAAAGTACGGTGCCGACTCGTTCCAGCCTATATCAACACCGCAGGAAGGTGAGCAGTTCATGCTTAAGCCTATGAACTGTCCGCATCATTGTGAGATCTACAATGCAACACCGCACTCATACAAGGATCTCCCGCTGAGAATGGCCGAATTCGGAACAGTTTACCGGTATGAACAGAGCGGAGAGCTTCACGGACTGACAAGGGTCAGAAGCTTCACCCAGGATGATGCACATCATTTCTGCCGCCACGATCAGCTAAGGGAAGAGTTCAAGAGCATAATCGACCTTGTCCTTTATGTGTTCAGGATACTAAACTTCAACGAGTATACAGCCCAGATATCACTTCGCGATCCGGATAACAAAGAAAAATATATAGGATCGGAGGAGAACTGGGAAAAGGCCGAGCGCGACATAATTGAAGCTGCTGCTGAAAAAAACCTGGAAACGGTAATTGTTACCGGTGAAGCTGCGTTTTATGGTCCAAAGCTTGACTTCATGGTAAAGGATGCCATCGGAAGGAAGTGGCAGCTTGGAACTATCCAGGTTGATTACAACCTGCCCGAGCGTTTTGATCTCACCTACAATGGCAGCGACAATCAGAAGCACAGGCCGGTAATGATACACCGCACAATTTTTGGCTCTCTTGAGAGATTCGTTGCTGTTCTGATCGAAAACACTTCCGGGAAATTCCCTCTGTGGCTTGCTCCCGAAAAAGCGGTTATCCTTCCAATTAGTGAGAAATTCAACGATTATGCCAGAAAAGTTTTGGAATTACTAAATAATTCCGATATTTGCACCTTAATTGACGAGAGGAGTGAGAAGATAGGTAAAAAGATAAGGGATAATGAATTAAAGAGGATTCCCTTCCTTCTTATTGTGGGCGAAAAAGAGGAAGAGAGCGGTTCAGTTTCCGTCAGGAAGCAGGGAGACGGAGATAAAGGAGCTATGAAACCCGATGAATTCGTCAATTTTGTCAATGAAGAGATAAAAAAGGAGATTGACCTTTAATAATTTATTAATCAGAGTATTAACAAAAATAGGAGGAACGAGCTATAGCATTGCCGATGAGACCCAGGCCAAGCAGACATGTTGAGCCTGCACACAGAATAAATAACCGGATCAACGCCAGAACTGTCAGGGTTGTTGGCGATGACATAGAAACCCAGGTTCTCAGCATACAGGATGCCCTTAAGCTGGCAGACAAGATGGAGTTGGACCTGGTTGAAATCTCCCCCGCTGCTGACCCGCCTGTTTGTAAAATAATAGATTATCAGAAGTTTCTTTATCAGCAGAAAAAGAAACAGAAAGAGATAAAAGCCAAGGCTGCCAAGATAGTCGTCAAAGAGATAAGATTTGGTCCGAACACCGATGACCACGACTACAATTTCAAGCTAAAGCATGCCATGAAATTCCTCGAAGAGGGAGCCAAAGTAAGGGCATATGTTTTCTTCAAGGGCAGATCGATCCTCTTTAAGGAACAAGGTGAAGTGCTTCTGCTGCGTTTTGCCAACGATCTTGAGGAATTCGGAAAAGTGGAACAGCTTCCAAGGCTGGAAGGGAAAAGAATGATTATTTCGTTTGCTCCCAAAAAGAAGAAGTAGGTTTTAATTAATATATTTTCAAAAGAAGATGCCAAAAGTGAAGACAAATCCAGGTGCAAAGAAAAGATTTTCTTTGACCGGTACAGGAAAAATCAAGCGTAAGCATGCATTTAAGAGCCACATCCTGACAAAGAAAACAACAAAAAGGAAGAGAAATCTTACTTACACGGGTCAGGTTAACAAAGCAGACGAGAAGAACATCAAGCTCCTGCTCGGACTTAAGTAATTACTTACATTTTGATTTATTAACAATCTATAGTATTAACAGAGTGAACAGCAGATAAGATTCCGCCAAAGCGGAACGCTGACATTCAAAAACGTAAAATCATGCCAAGATCAGTAAATTCAGTCGCATCAAGGGCCAGAAGGAAAAAGGTACTTAAGCAGACAAAAGGAAATTTCGGTTCAAGAAGGAATGTAATAACTGTAGCCAAGAATACTCTCGACAAAGGTCTTGGTTACGCTTACCGCGACAGGAAAGCAAAAAAAGGACAGTTCAGGGCACTCTGGATCCAGAGGATAAATGCAGGCGTGCGTCAGTACGACATGAGCTATTCGGAATTCATCGGCAAGCTTGCAAAGAAAGGTATCGCACTTAACAGGAAAACCCTTGCCGACCTTGCAATGAACCATCCCGATGCCTTCAAGGCAGTAGTTGAAAAAGTGAAGTAACATTCGTTACATATAAAAAATGAAGGGCCGTTGATCTCAACGGCCCTTCATTTTTTAACCTCACCCTAATTCCCACTTCGAGGGAAGGGGAACGAGGGGATGGGGTTTCTTATTTTGCCCTCATAAACATCCTGCTCCACCTGATACTGTTCAGACCATGGCCATCCTTGTCAAGTGAAAGCCAGATAAATTTCGGCTTACCAATAATATGATCCTCAGGCACAAATCCCCAGTACCGTGAATCAGCTGAATTATGCCTGTTATCCCCCATCATCCAGTAATAGTCCATCTTAAAAGTATAGCTTGTCGAAGGCTTATTATTGATATATATAGTGCTCCCTTCGATCCTGAGATCATTATTTTCGTACACATCAATTATCCTGTCATAAAGACAAATATTGGATGTGTCAATATTTACAGTCATGCCTCTTTTGGGTATCCAGAGCGGTCCGAAATTATCCTCGTTCCATTTATATACCGGGCTATGTGGGAAAATATAGGAAGCGTATTCACCCTTCTTTGAAACTATGGGCCGCACTTCAGTTACATTAGAGAATTTTGACAGCTTCTCTGCATTTTCCTTCGTAAGAGGAAGAATATATGCTGTACCGTAAAAGCCCTGCTGATCGGATTTTGATATCTCAAGTCTCTCAAATGCTTTAGGATTTATGGTTGTCCCGTTCGTCTGAATGGCATAAGAGGTTTGTTGTTTTGCGTTTTCAGGTACAAACTTACTGTTTACGTAGAGTGCCCCGTCAATGATCTTTACGGTATCGCCCGGGAGACCTATACATCTCTTTACATAGTTATCTCTCCTGTCGACAGGCCGGTAAATTATATGGTATCTTTCCCACATCTCTTTTCTTGCCTTGCTCAGATAATATGTTTTACTCTTTATGGTTTTAGTTGTACTGTAATCCTGATTTGTCATATCCTCAGCAATTTCACGCATTATCTTGTAGTAGTCGGTTGCCTGGTTCTCCAGAACTACAGTATCTCCGGCAGGAAAGTTAAATACTATCGGATCATTATTCCTGACAATCCCAAAGCCTATCAGTCTCTTGTATTTCCAGTGAATAAGATCTGACCACGATTTTCCCTTGGTTATTGGCATTGTATTCTGTGTAAAAGGGAATGCGATGGGGGTATTCGGCATCCTTGGTCCGTAAGCAATCTTGCTTACAAAAAGGTGATCTCCGATGAGAAGCGACTTCTCCATCGATCCTGTAGGTATCCTGTAATTCTGAAAAAAGAAGATATTAATAAGTGATACTGCTATAACAGCAAAAATCAGCGCGTCGAGCCATTCGACAAGTGTACTGTTTTTTCTGTCCCTTCTCTTCCAGAAGCTCCAGTTTACCTTTTCAGATATATATATATCATAGACAACTGCAAGACCTATAAGCAGCCACCATTTACCTATCCATAGAACAACGAGAATATACAGTATAGCAGCGATCGCAAACCTGATATTTTTAGCAGTAAAATATTTCTTCATATAACCGTTATTAAAAAAGCGTAAAAGTAAATATTATAATCAGAACCCAAGCACATCGTTCATTGTAAAAACACCCTTTCTTACACCTATATATTCGGCTGCGAGAATTGCACCAAGGGCAAATCCCTTTCTTCCGAAAGCTTCATGCCTCAATTCTATCCTGTCAATTCCAGAGTTCCACTCTACAGTGTGAGTGCCGGGTATGCTTCCTTCCCTCATAGATTTTATTGCGATCCTGTCTCCGGCTGTCTTTTCAGGTATTGACCAGCCGTTATACCTTTTATTCTTTCTGACTATCCCTTCGGCAAGTGCAATGGCTGTTCCGCTTGGCGAGTCAAGCTTTTTTAAGTGATGTATCTCCTCTATTGAAACATGATAGTCTTCAAGCTTTTCCATTATTGCTGCAAGCTCCGCATTCAGCTTGAAAAGAATATTGACTCCAACACTGAAATTTGAGGAGTGAATGAAGGATGTTGCATTCTTGCTGCAGATCTCAACAGCTTTTCCATAATTATTAAGCCAGCCCGTTGTACCGGAAACAACAGGCTTTTTCATCATCAGGCATCTGCTTATATTGCTGAGAGCCGACTCAGGAACAGTAAATTCAATAACGGCATCAATATCGCCAAATCTACTCTCCACAAAATCGTGACCATTATTAATATCTATTATAAGGTTTACATTATGGCCTCTTTTTACAGCCATCTCTTCAATTTCATGACCCATGCGGCCATATCCTATCAATGCTATATTCATATAACTAGATTTCTGCTAAAATACCCGTTTTTTTTACTTCATCCATTATTAATATTGAGTTATTTTCTTAAGGTGAAGTTAAATTAAGCCTGAATATATTCATACGGGAAAGAAAAACCATTACAGAAGCCTGCTAAACTATCTGCGGGATTTCGCTTTTAAAAATATAACTTGCATAACTTAACCGTTACCGGGTAATGAAAATGACAAATGCCTCCGCTTCAGCTCACCAGTTCCTGGCATATCTGATATTGTCTTTATCCTGTTCTTTCTCTCAGCTCAATTCACAAACAACTGGCGTAGTTGTTAATGCAGGCCGTGATTCTTCACAATTAAAAAGCGAAGCCAGCTATAAATACAAACGAGACCTGATTGACTTTACCTTAATTTTTCTGGGGAAGAATCCTGACTCGAGGCTTGACAGCAGCAATATCAGGCCAAAACATTTGTTTTTCTCCGTCTCTCCTATCGTTGAATACACAATTGCTACAGGTTTTTCTTTCGGGGTGGTTGGAAATGTGGCCTTTAAAACAAGTTCTGCGAAGAAAACAAATGTCTCCTCGTTCCTGGGAGCGATAAAATATACAACAAAAAGACAGTTCCTTCTCCCTGTTCAATCATCAGTATGGACTCCCGGGAACAGGTATAATCTTCTTGGCGACTGGCGTTATCTTAGTTATCCTCAGGATAGTTATGGCTTTGGCGGATATACAACCATGAGTGATAAGTATATTATCAACTACCAGCAGCTAAGATTCTATGAAACAGTACTTAAAAGTATCAGAAAAAATGTCTATTTTGGTTTTGGCTATCAGATGAATCACTACTGGAATATTTCAGAAGCAGAGCTTCAGCCGGGTAGGGTAACGGATTTTCAGAAGTATGGATTGACACGAAGATCAACATCATCAGGATTAGTGGTTGATTTTATTTACGACTCCCGGGAAAATTCAATTAACCCGGAAGGTGGAAGTTTTTTTGCGAATATCCAGTTTTTGCAGGATGCCAGGTTTTTGGGAGCAGATGCCAACTGGAATTCGCTTACAATAGATATCAGGAAATATATTAAAATGCCCCTTCATACAGTACTTGCGTTCTGGTTCTACAGTGTCTTCACGATAAGCGGCAAGCCGCCATACCTTGATCTGCCGGGCACCGGGTCAGATACCTACAGTAATACCGGAAGAGGCTACGAACAGGCGCGGTTCATTGGCAAAAAAATGGTCGACGTTGAAATGGAGTACCGTTTCGATATTTCGAAAAACGGATTGATTGGAGCTGTTATATTTGCAGATGCCCAATCGCTGTCCGAAATGGTGAGCAATAAACTTGAAGTGGTATCACCCGGCTTTGGAATCGGGTTACGTATTAGATTCAACAAGTTCTCCGGAACAAATGTTTGCATAGATTATGGTGTCGGAACAAAGGGCTCAAAAGGATTTGTAGGAAATCTGGGAGAGATTTTTTAACCCTGATTATCCGAAAGGTGAAACTTAAATGAATAATTTTAACTTATGGATAATATCCTGAATCTGCTTATCGAATATAAGTATCTTATATTATTTCCCCTGGCTATTGTTGAAGGTCCTATCCTGGCAGTTATTGGCGGATTTCTCTGCATAAGCGGCTTAATGAATCCTGGTTTTCTTTATATCGTTATAATTGCCGGAGATATGATCGGTGATTCCCTTGTATATGCGCTGGGAAGATGGGGAGTCCCGGATTTTCTTAAGCGGATTGCAGGTAGATTCGGACTATTTGCTTCAGATATTGAACCTGTCAGAGCATATTTTGATTCCAATCCCAGGAAGACAATTTCACTTTCCAAAATCACACTTGGAATTGGATTCGCCGGTCTGTACCTTGCCGGGAATACAAAGGTCCCTTACCGGAAGTACATAATTATTTGCTTCATCACCTCAGCACTTCAGTATATAGTATATATTGGCCTCGGTCTGCTTTTTGGAGCAGCTTATAAACAGATAAGTCAATATCTTGACTTTTTAACAGCACTGATTTTTGTTCTTGCAGCTTCTATTTTATTTGTCTATTTTATCAGGTCAAGAAGAAAAAAAATATGAGAATCCTTTTTGTATCAGACACCTATTATCCGCACATAAATGGTGTGTATTATTTTGTCCGACGGATAGGGCCACTGCTTCAGGAACGGGGACATGAAGTGGCAGTAATTGCACCGTCAGATTCAATCTTCTATTCGCTTAAAGTAATAGATGACCTTAATGTTTATTACATGCCTTCGGTCCCGGCCATAACATACCCGACTATCCGCTTTATAATACCAACTTTGCTCAGGACAAGGCTTACTTATATAATTAAAAAATTCAGGCCGGATGTCATCCATATTCAGGATCAGAGACTGATATGCAAGGTTATTGTCAGGATAAACAGAGATCTCGGCATTCCAATAATCGGCACTAACCATTTTATGGCGGAGAACGTTACTTTTCTCGTTCCCGGAGAAAAGCTAAGGCAGTATACGGAAAAGTTCATCTGGAAAGATTTTTCTGATGTTTTTAACAATGTCGGGATCGTAACAACCCCTACTGAGACAGGAGCCCGCCTGATCAGGCCGAAATTAAATGTTAAAACCATTGCGATATCAAGCGGTGTCAATCTTGAACCTTTCAATGGTAATTGTGATCTTGAAAGATTGAAGAAAAAGTACTCAATACCTGAGAAACCAGTTCTTCTGTATGTAGGCCGGCTTGATCCGGAGAAGCATATTGAGGAAATCCTTCACGCGGTTGCCATCAGCCTTAGAAAAACTGATTTCAGGTTTGTTGCTGTGGGAAAAGGGATGAGCAGAAATTCACTCGAGCAGCTAGCAGTAAAACTTGGAATCAGTGATAAAGTAATTTTTACCGGTTTCATTCCTGATGAAGATCTTCCCTGCTTCTATAAAATCGGCCGTTGTTTTATTATTGCCAGCATTGCAGAGCTCCTCAGTCTTGCCACCCTTCAGGCAATGGCTGCAGGCCTTCCTGTAATAGCCGTTAATGCGTCAGCCCTTCCTGAACTTGTTACTGATCAGGAAAATGGTTATCTGTACAATGAGGGAGATCTCGATTCTCTAAGCAATTACATATCTAATATACTGACAGACGATGAACTTTGCAGAAGAATGGGGAAGAAAAGCCTTGAAAAAGTAAAAGTCCATGATATTTACAGAACAGTCGATTCTTTTGAGAAGCTATATGGTGATCAGATTTCAGGTGCAGAGATATTGTACTCTTCCACCAAAGCTGAACAGGGTTGACCGACTGAGAATGAACCTGTAGAAAATTATTATTAAATCGTGTTATGAAAATAAAAGTCACCTTATTCGTCGCCCTGATCTTATTTACATTAACATATTGTCAGAAGATGGAAACTGCAGACCTTATTATTATCAACGGCAAAGTACTTACGATGGATAAAGAGAATTTATATGCCGAAGCGGTGGCAATTAAGGGCGATAAGATAATTGCAGTCGGGACGACAAAAGAGATACGAGCATTTTCCATAGCCGGCAAAACGAGAATAATCGATGCAAATAAAAGGCTCGTACTGCCGGGGTTCAATGATGCCCATGTTCACTTTGGCCCTCTCGACCCCGACTATATAGAATTGAGATATACAACAGATCCGTCAGCCATTACTGAAAAGGTAAAAGCCCAGGTTGAGAGATCTTCACCCGGACAGGTCATCAAAGGCGGGCACTGGGAACATGAGATGTTCATAAACCGCAAATGGCCCACCAAAGAGCTCATTGATAAGGTCTCTCCAAACAATCCCGTTATTCTGAGCAGGGCCGACGGCCATTCTGTTCTGGTTAACAGCTACGTGCTTGCAAAATCAGGTATCACCCGCAATACACCGGACCCTTTCGGAGGTGAGATACAAAAGGACCGGGTAACAGGTGAGCCCACAGGTATTCTTAAGGAGAATGCCGAAGAGCTTATTAAAACCGGCGATGTTAAAGCAGTCAGAAGCCCGGAACAGGAAAAGGAGCGAACCTGGAAAGGTTACCTTCTTGCTCTGAAAGAGGCCAGGGAATATGGTGTAACAAGCGTACAGATACCGGGAAGTGCTGATTTCGGAGCTTATAATAAACTTAAAAAGGATGGGCTCCTTACTGCAAGAATAGATGCAGGAGAATTTCTTACTGACGATACTTTGAAGCTAAAAAGTTTCTTCAGCCTTGAGGAAAAATACCCAAGGGATTCGGACTGGATCAGATTTGGTTATCTGAAGGTTTTTATCGACGGGACTATCGGATCAGGGACGGCACTTATGTTTGAACCTTTCGCTGACAATCCATCTTCGTCGGGACTGGCAATGATGCCATATGAGAAATTTGAAAAGATGGTAATAACTGCCGACAGGATGGGATTTCAGATCGGAACACATGCAATCGGGGATAAAGGAAATAACTGGACACTGAATGCATATGAAAAAGCCCGTGAAATTAATGGTGTACGCGAAAGCCGCCACAGGATCGAACATGCACAGACACTGACAGTGGCAGATATTCCCAGATTTTCCAGGCTTGGAGTCATCCCTTCAATGCAGCCGACCCATTGTATAACTGACAAACGATTCTGTGAAAAGCGTATTGGCAAAGAGAGAAGCCGCGGAGCCTATGCATGGAAAAGCCTGCAGGATGCAGGTGCAATGCTTGCCTTCGGGACCGACTACCAGGTTGAACCGCTTAACCCGATGGAGGGACTTTATGCCGCTGTTACAAGAAAAGACAGGCTTGGCGAGCAGGGTAACGGCTGGTTTCCCGAACAGAAGCTTACAATGGAAGAGGCTATAAAGTATTATACCTGGGGATCCGCATATTCTCAATTCATGGAGGGAAGAAAAGGGATGCTGAAGAAAGGCTTTCTGGCCGACATCGTTATCACCGACCGGGATCTTCTTTCTGTCCCCGAAAATGAAATAATGAAGACCAGGGTCGACTTTACCATTGTCGGAGGAAAAGTTGTCTATGAGTCAGGAAAATAGCCCTTCCAGCTTGAAAAGTATCTTCAGCGCTTCCTCCCTGTCGGATCCGCAGAAATCTGGCTCAGCC
>JBBIIS010000003.1:0-13092 GCA_037446375.1 Bacteroidota bacterium
TTACAAGCCTGTTTTTCCTTTGGGGATTCGCTCATGGATGCCTGGATGTCCTCAATAAGCACTTTCAGGAATTGCTGCATCTCTCCAAAGCCAAGTCTGCATTGGTTCAGTTCGCCTTTTACGGAGGATATTTTTTGATGGCCCTTCCGGCAGGCATCATAATGCAGAAATATGGCTACAAGAGAGGAATTATATTCGGACTACTACTTTTTGCAGCTGGCGCTTTCCTTATGCTGCCCGCCACTCTTATTCAGACTTTCGGAAGCTTTCTGATATGCCTCTTCATCATTGCAACAGGATTGACCTGTCTTGAGACAGCTGCGAATCCCTACACTACGGTTCTGGGACCAGCCGAATTTGCAGAGAGGAGAATAAATTTTTCCCAGTCGTTCAATGGTCTGGGATGGATCGCAGGCCCGCTGGTAGGGGGGATGCTTATCTTTTCCGATAACGGCGATAGTAACAAATTCGGTTCAATTGCTTTACCATATCTGCTTATCGGCACTCTTGTTCTGGTCGTCGCCCTGTTTTTCTGGAGGGTTAAATTTCCCGAGATAAAAGAGGAGAGCGGAACGGCAAAAGACCCGGAAGCTGATGGAGGAAAGCTCAGTGAGCTTCTGAAACATCCGCATTTCATTTTTGCCGTGATGGCACAGTTCCTTTATGTGGCAGCCCAGACCGGAGTAAACAGCTTTTTTATTAATTATGTTACCGAACAGATACCGTCGCTGACAAACCAGCAGGCTGCGCAGATCCTGGGTTTTGGAGGGATGGGACTGTTCTGGCTTGGGCGCTTTACAGGCAGCACAGTAATTATGAGGGTCATCAAGCCGAACACTCTTCTTGCTTTTTATGCAACTATGAACGTCATCACAATGGGACTTGTGGTTTCAGGATTGGGATGGGTTTCGGTTGTTTCACTTTTCTCGACCTATTTCTTTATGTCGGTGATGTTCCCGACAATCTTTGCACTTGGAATAAAAGGCCTCGGACCTCTCACCAAGAAGGGATCATCATTCCTTGTAATGGCTATTGTGGGAGGTGCACTTGTCCCGATACTTATGGGAAGAATTGCTGATGTAACGGGGAATATGGCAATTGGTTTCGTGATCCCGCTGGCATGCTTTGCCTTCATAGCATGGTACGGTTTAACCGGCTACAGGGTAAGGTCAAAAGTAAGAGGATGACTGTAGAAGACATTTAGAAAAGCATATCATAATGAAAAAGGAAAAACCGGTTCTCAGCTTCTGGCAGATATGGAATATGAGCTTTGGATTCCTTGGGATCCAGTTCGGCTTTGCTTTGCAGAATGCAAACGTAAGCAGGATCTTTGAGACACTTGGCGCGAAGGTTGAAAACATACCGATCCTCTGGATCGCTGCCCCGCTTACAGGTCTCATAATTCAGCCTATTATCGGCCATATGAGCGATAACACCTGGAATCGTCTCGGACGCAGAAGACCCTATTTTCTGACGGGGGCAATACTTGCCTCACTCGCAATTCTGTTCATCCCTCACTCTCCTGCACTCTGGATCGCTGCAGGAACACTCTGGATAATGGATGCTTCAATAAACATCTCAATGGAGCCCTTCAGGGCTTTCGTTGGTGATATGCTTCCGTCAAAACAGAGAACGGTCGGTTTTGCAATGCAGAGCTTTTTTATTGGCACGGGCGCTATTATAGCCTCGGCACTGCCTTATATGCTGACAAACTGGTTCCATGTCTCTTCAAAAGCTGCAGAAGGTGCTATACCGCATCATGTTGTTCTTTCTTTCCTGATTGGCGGCGTAGTGTTTTTCCTTGCAGTTCTTTACACAGTGCTTCGGACAAAGGAATATCCGCCCGAGGAGCTTGCCTCTTTTACTGCCGAGGAGACAGAAAATAATACACGCAGCAATGCCGGTGAGGAGATGATGCCTGAGGGAAAACTATTCAGATCGGCTTTCATCTGGATCTTTGCCGGCTTTATTATAAGCACGGTTGTATATCTTCTCAGGATGGAACTGGAGGTGTACATCCTTGGTTTCGGGCTTGTGATATTCGGACTCATTCAGATAGTAACCGGCCTTCTTACAGCAGCCGATAAAAAAAACAACGGCCTTGTAGTTGTCATAAATGATCTTTTCAAGATGCCGCCGACCATGATAAGGCTTGCATTTGTCCAGTTCTTCTCATGGTTTGCACTTTTCTCGATGTGGATATATACGACCGCAGGCGTTACAAGCACAAAATACGATATGAAGCTCGATGCAGCAACTTTCGGCTCAATGAAAGGAACGCTTGAAAGAGCTTCAGCCTTACCCGAGGCTAAGGGATGGGCAACACTGGAGGATGTGAAGAATGACATGGCAGTCTTTGAAAAAAAATTCAGCAGCAATAAGAAGGTCATTGCCACAATGAGGGTTGTTCAGTTCTTTACTGATAATGAAAAGGACAAGGTATTAATGGCTGACCCCGCTGTTAAAAGCAGACTCACAACAATAAAGAATGAATATAACAAGGGTGCCGACTGGGTGGGGGTTCTGATGGCAGTTTATAATGGCTTTGCTGCAGTGATGGCATTCCTCCTGATAGGTCTCGCGCGTCTGACAAGCAGAAAGACAGTCCACGCACTCAGCCTTCTCATTGGCGGGATAAGCCTTATCTCATTCCTGCTAATAAAGAATCCAAAGCTGCTTATGATCTCCGAGCTTGGTATCGGACTCGCCTGGGCCAGTATTCTTGCAATGCCCTATGCAATACTTACCGGGTCACTTCCATCAAATAAGATGGGAACCTATATGGGAATTTTCAATTTCTTCATTGTCATTCCGCAGATAATGGCAGCAAGCATACTTGGCTTAATGGTGAAGAGCCTCTTCGCCGGCGAAAGCATCTATGCACTTGTCACAGGAGGTGTCTCCATGTTCGTTGCGGCCCTGCTTGTTCTTTTTGTACACGATAACGATTAATGAACCTTTCTCAGGATGTGGTTTAAAGCATGCATTTTTGACCTTGATGGTGTGATAGTTGATACTGCAAAGTACCATTTTCTAGCCTGGAAGCGGCTTGCCGGCCAGATGGGAATTAATTTCACTGAGAAGGATAATGAAAGGCTTAAAGGGGTAAGCCGGATGGCTTCCCTGGAGATCATCCTTGAGATCGGCGGAAGAACTCCTGATCAAGGTGAAAAGGAAAGGCTTGCTGAGCTTAAAAACTCCTGGTATGTCGGGTATATTAGCAGGATGGAGGCCGATGAGATACTTCCCGGAACACAGGAATTCATTTCCAGCCTGAAAAAAGAGAAAATAAAAATTGCCCTGGGCTCTGCAAGCAGGAACACCCCAATGATCCTCGATCGTATCGGATTGACTGACACCTTTGACGCAATAGCTGATGGAAATATTGTCCATAAGGCCAAGCCCGACCCTGAGGTTTTCCTGAAAGCTGCATCAATGTTAGGGATCAGCCCTTCAGAATGCATTGTTTTTGAAGATGCCGTTGCAGGAGTTGAAGCGGCTCTCAATGCAGGAATGAAATGCATCGGAATTGGCAGCAGGGAGATCCTGACCCAGGCACATTTTGTCGTAAAAGGACTGAATGAAATGACACTTGATAAACTGATCTTACTTCAAAAATAATCTCAATATGGATAGCTTGTTTAAGAAAGACGGATGGTTCATTATCGAGGATGGTTTCAACCCTGAGATTAACAGGGAGGCCGAAAGTATCTTTTCCCTGGGTAATGGCTATATGGGACAGAGAGCTAATTTCGAGGAGAAATATTCAGGCGATTCACTCCGGGGCAGCTATGTTGCCGGAGTATACTACCCCGACAAAACCAGGGTTGGATGGTGGAAGAACGGCTATCCGGAATACTTCGCAAAGGTCCTGAATTCACCAAACTGGATAGGAATAGATGTGACCATCGATGAAACGCCTGTCGATCTTGCAAGTATGCCTGTGAAAGCGTTCAGAAGGGTACTCAATATGAAAGAGGGTTACCTTGAAAGAAGCTTCACTGTAAGCCCGGCGAAAGGGAAAAATGTAAATATATCGACAAAGCGTTTCCTCAGTATGGCTGAACCTGACCTTGGATTGATACGGTACAGGGTCTGCCCGGTGAATTTTAAAGGTGAAGCTGAATTTAATGTATACATCGACGCTGATGTCAGAAATCAGGATACAAACTATGGAGAAAAATTCTGGAAGGATGTAAATCATTTTGCCGGAAGCAGCGAGGGAGTACTGACCGCAAAAACCCTTAAGACTGATTTTCATGTCAGTTTCGGAATGCGGTTCACTCTTCACCGCAATGGGAAAAAAGTAATACTAAGTCCGGTTGTAATAGATAAGCAGGGATATGTCGCTAACAGATTTAAAGTCTCGTTTAATCCGGGTGATGAGCTTGTTATAACAAAATTTGTATCCGTGCAATCTTCATTCAGTTGTCCGAGATGCGACCTTGTCGATATTGTTTATAAAAGGGCAGGTTATGCCCTTAAAACTGGCTTTACAAGACTCTTTGAGAACCACAGAAAAGAGTGGGAAAAACTGTGGACGACCGCAGATGTTGTCATTGAGGGAGATGTTGCAGCTCAGCAGGGAATACGTTTCAACATCTTTCATCTTTATCAGACATATACGGGAAGAGATGAGAAACTTAATATCGGACCCAAGGGATTCACAGGAGAGAAATATGGCGGCAGTACATACTGGGATACGGAAGCCTTTGCACTACCTTTCTTTCTGAAAACAGCCCCGATTAATGTAGCAAGAAACCTTCTTGTTTACAGGTACAAGCATCTTCAGAAAAGTATTGAGAATGCTTCAAAGCTTGGATTTAAAGGTGGTGCAGCTCTATATCCCATGGTTACAATGAACGGCGAAGAGTGCCACAACGAATGGGAGATCACTTTTGAAGAGATACATCGTAACGGTGCCATCGCATTCGCAATACATAATTACATAAGGCATACCGGCGACAAAGCCTACCTTGCAGAACACGGTCTTGAAGTTCTGATAGCCATTTCAAGATTCTGGAGTCAGAGAGCCACCTTTTCGGAAAATCTTGGGAAGTACGTCATCCTTGGCGTGACAGGTCCGAATGAATATGAGAATAACGTCAACAACAACTGGTATACAAACACCCTTGCTGTCTGGACATTGTCTTTTACAACAGAGAGTCTCATTACTCTCAGAAAGGGAGACATGGCAGCATTCAGGAGGATTGTTTCAAAGACCGGACTGAAGTATACTGAAGAGGTAAAAAAATGGGAAGAGATTATTAAGAACATGCATTTCCCATTTGACCCTGAGAGAATGGTATTCCTTCAGCAGGATGGATTTCTCGATAAGGAACTGAAGCCGGCAACAGAAATTCCGAAAAGGGAAAGACCTATTAATCAGCACTGGTCGTGGGACAGGATATTAAGGTCGTGCTATATAAAGCAGGCCGATGTTATTCAGGGGCTTTACCTTCTGGAAGAGAAGTACGACACTGAAACAATAAGAAGGAACTTCGACTTTTACGAACCAATGACGGTGCACGAATCATCGCTTTCGGCCTGCATTCATTCAATAATGGCTTCAAGGATAGGGAATATTAATAAGGCATATGAACTCTACCTGCGTACAGCCAGACTCGATCTCGATGATTATAACAGAGAAGTCGCAGACGGTCTCCACATAACCAGCATGGCTGGAACATGGCTTGCAATTGTGGAAGGGTTTGCCGGAATGAGGATCAGGGACGACAGGGCAAGCCTTGCTCCGCTGATCCCCGACAGGTGGAGGTCTTATCTTTTCCATGCAAGCTTCAGGGAGACACCATTCGAGGTAAAAGTGACAGCAAAAAGTGTTGAAATATCAAATCTTTCAGCCAGGAGCCTGCCACTTACACTCTTCGAAAAAGATTACAACATTAAGGGAAACGGTAAGCTGGCAGTTAAGATTAAGAATAAATTGAAAAACTGACACGGATATTTTTCCAGACATCCCCTCCGGGCAGGGGTGGATTATATAAATAAAAACTCTTCCTTCTCATTGATAATGTTTAACAAAAAAACGCACCTAATCTATAATACAATGGAAAAACTGACATTATTTATTCTGAGCATTGTAGCTGTTGCCGTAATTGCTTTCTTTGGCTGCAAGGAAAAAGCTCCTGAGAAAGAGATAAAACCTTTTGTTTCAGAAGTTGTTCATCCCGAGTGGACAAGGAATGCAGTTATTTACGAGGTCAATACAAGGCAGTTCACACCCGAAGGTACATTCAAGGCAATTGAAGCCCACCTTCCCAGGCTTAAAGAGCTTGGTGTCGATATCCTGTGGTTCATGCCCATAAACCCCATAGGAATAAAGAACAGGAAAGAGCCCCTGGGAAGTTACTATTCCGTTAAGGATTACCTTGATGTGAATCCCGAATTCGGAAAGCTTGAGGATTTCAGAGTGCTCGTTGCAAAGGCTCATGAACTGGGATTTCATGTGATCATGGACTGGGTCCCCAACCACTCATCGTGGGATAATAAACTGACAGTCGAGCATCCCGACTGGTATGTAAAGGACGCCAAGGGAAGCTTTATTCCCCCGATTGGCTTCGACTGGACCGATGTTATACAGTTCGACTGGGCAAAACAGGGTCTTCAGGACTATATGATCGATGCTTTTAAATTCTGGGTCAATCTGGGCGTCGACGGGTTCTGGCAGGATCATCCCGAGGCAAGAGCGGAGCTTAATAAGATCAGGCCTGTTTTCATGGTTGCTGAGAATGAATCAAATCACGACTTCATGAAAAAGGGCTTTGATATGAATTACGCATGGGAGCTTCATCACCTGATGAACAGTGTTGCCCAGGGCAAGGACAGCGTAACTGCACTGGGAAAATACTTCAGGAAAGAAAAAGCGGTCTACCCGCCCAATGTTTACAGGATGGTATTTATGGATAATCATGATGAGAATTCCTGGAACGGTACTATAAACTCAAGACTCGGAAAGGCACAGTATGCCTTTGCAGTCTTTACCTTCACCGTCAAAGGGGTCCCGCTGCTTTATAACGGTCAGGAGGCCGGATTGGCGAAGAGCCTTAGATTCTTCGAGCGCGATACGATAAAATGGGATACTGCAAGGTTTACGCCATTCTATAAAAGCCTTATTAAATTAAAGAAAGGAAATTTGGCACTCTGGAATGGCGAAGCGGGAGGGACAATGGACTCTATTAAGACAAACCATGAAAACAGAGTATTCGCTTTTTACAGGGAGAAGGATAATAACAGAGTTGTTGTCTTCCTTAATCTCAGGAATAAAGATGTCAGGATCAAGCCAGGCCTTGAAAACATTAAGGGCGATTATACTGAGTATTTCACAGGAGAAAAAGCAGCTTTCCCTTTAACCGACTCACTCAACCTTGAGCCTTATGGCTACAGGGTTTATATTAGGTAAACGGCACTTTTTAACCGCGGAGAGCACAGAGATTTTTCGCAAAGTTCGCAGAGAAGAACCTGATTTGTTTTCTCAGCATCCTCAGCGCTTCACGAAATAAGCCGTGACTCAGCGACCTCTGCGCTAAGATTTTTTTAAATCGAAATTTTTTAAGCCATGAAGTTTATTACTCAAATTGTTTTGGTCTCAGTAATAGCCTGCATATCCTGCAGCCAGAAAAAACTGAGTGAAAAAGATCTTACTGCAGTTCCCGAATGGTCAAAGAATGCAATATGGTACCAGATCTTCGTAGAGCGCTTCAGGAACGGCGATACTCTTAATGATCCGACAACTGATGATATGCAGGGGGCTTATCCCGGGACTTATCCTGCCGGATGGAAGATTACCCCCTGGGGCCACGACTGGTATGCCCACGAATCATGGCTCGATGAGGTAAAGGCCGGGAACTTTCATTCAAAGATACAGGCCAGGAGGTACGGCGGAGATCTTCAGGGTGTGCTTGATGAGATAGAATATCTGGCCTCGCTGGGGATAACAGCAGTTTATTTTAACCCCCTGAACGATTCTCCATCACTTCATAAGTATGATGCAAGGACATATACACATATCGACCGGAATTTTGGTCCGGACCCGAAAGGGGATGTGGCGCTTATGCAGAAGGAAATCCCTGATGACCCTGCAACCTGGGTATGGACCTCGGCAGATAAAATGTTCCTGAAGGTTGTTTCTGAGTTACACCGGCACGGAATAAAAGTAATACTTGATTATTCCTGGAATCATACCGGGAAGGATTTCTGGGCCCTTGATGATATCAGGAAGAATGGCAGAAAATCGAAATTCGCAGACTGGTACAACATCACAAGATATGATGACCCGGCAACGCCGAACGATGAGCTTGAGTACGAAGGATGGGGAGGAAAGAATATTTATATGCCCGTCTTTAAAAAGGACATTGTGCCTCCCGGCAAAAAGGAAATGCCCTTTGAGGGTAACTTCCATTCGGAAAGCCTTAAGCGGTATATTTTCGCTGTAACAAAAAGATGGCTGGATCCTGATAATAACGGAGATCCTTCCGACGGGATAGACGGGTTCAGGCTTGATGTTGCGGGGGAGATACCGATGGGCTTCTGGAGAGAATACCGGAAAGTTGTGAGGTCTGTAAATCCCCAGGCATACCTGGTTGGAGAGATCTGGTGGCTTCACTGGCCAGACAAGCTCCTTGATCCGGAACAGTTCATGGGAACACAATTTGACGCGATAATGAATTACCGGTGGTACCGGATTGCAAGAGGATTTTTCGGACAGGCCGGGCCGGTTCTGAATGCTTCGGGATTTGTCAAAGGGATAGAGATGATAACAAAAGGAATTTCCACAGAGAATCTGCAGGCAATGATGAATGTTGTTGCATCGCATGATACACCACGGCTTTCAACATCACTGTACAATAAGGGTATGGACAAGTACAACGCCAACCCCGCTGCAGATACGTCATATAGGATCAACAAACCTGACGCCAAAACACGCGAAGAACAAAAACTTCTTCTGGTTCACCAGTATACTTTTATAGGAGCACCCCACATTTGGAACGGGGATGAGGTGGGAATGTGGGGAGCGGACGATCCCGACTGCCGCAAGCCGATGGTCTGGTCCGATCTTAAATATGACGATGAGCGCGCAAATTATGATCCGGCAAAACCAAGGCCGGTTGACAGGGTTTATCCTGATACGGCACTTTTGAATTTTATAAGATCCCTTGTGAAACTAAGAAAAGATAACCCTGTCCTTTCAACAGGTGATCTGAAATTCCTTGTTGCGGATGATGAAAAGATGGTACTTGCCTATAGCAGGAGTAAAGGGCCGGAAGAAATAATAACAGTGTTTAACAGGTCGGACATGGACCAGACAATATCATTGCCCGCGGAAGGCGGAAATAACTATGAAGAGATTTTCCCTATGTCCGGAAAAATCTTTAAGCCTGTAAAGGGCGGATGTGAAATAACACTGAAGCCCCTTGTCTCAGTGGTTCTGAGGAAAGTCTGAAGAGAGAATTCAGTTTTTGACTATCCTCACAACTTCATTCCTTATGCCTGCCGTGATCCGGGCGAAATAGATACCTTTCGCTGCCTCAGCTCCTCCCGCAGTTCTGCCGTCCCAGGTAAATATTTCTTTTTCGGATGATGAGATCCTGCCGGGTACCTGTCTTATCATTCTTCCCGAAATATCAAATATGGAAATTGTGATGTCGGATGGCTGGATCCCTGCTATTTCAATATAGAAAAGGCCTGTTGACGGGTTTGGATACACGTTTGCAAACCCGGCGCCGCCATCTGCCCTTATATCCTTTATGCCAACAACATCCCTGGGAGGGGTAAGCCTTTTAGTCGTATAAAGCCTGTATTCGCCTGGCTGGAGGGTAATGGGATCATTTAATCCTGCCACAGTAATGGAATCGCCGGAGAAATAATCGTACCATTTCCCGGTCTGCTGGAATGCCGGTGCAATGGAAGCAGAAACAATATCAAAATTACCAATAACATTTACACTCATCCCGCCGGAATTAAGTTGTATGCTCTTTTGCATTCCATTCAGTGAGTACGTGTAGCTTGATGTGTTGAAAGCGTCCTGGGTCTTCCTCAGATTGTTAAGTGACTGGTAAATAAAGTAAAGCCTGTGGCGTGCGGCTATACCGAAGTAATTCCAGCGGATCGGCTTTTCCCCTGTTCTGCCGTTATAGTCTATCGATATATCATAGCCAAGTTCACCAAACTGCCATATCATTTTAGGTCCTGGTATGGTAAGGAAGAAAGCTGTTGCAAGCTCCATCCTCTTAAGAGCTGTATTAAGGTCCCTGATATTGTAGCCTGCACTGGTATTGCCAAAATTAACAGCCCGGTACATCATTCTTTCCTCATCGTGGCTCTCCATATAGGATACAAGGTTCTGAACAGCCCAGCCTCTGGCATTTGACGAACCCCATGTCAGGTCAGAAGTGAAGCCCATTGCAGCCTGACTGTAATCGTTGTTCATATTTCCCCATGGCATCATGCCGTATTCAGCAAGCTCCTTTTCCTCTGAATTGGCTGTAAAATGTTCGAGGATCACATAGGCATTTGAATTAACAGACCATATCTTATTTGCCATCCTCTTGAGTATAGCAATTCTTGAAGCGTCGTAAGCGCTCCCGTCTCCAGGTGTATTTGTAAATCCCTTCGAGAAATCGAACCTGAAACCATCGATTTTGTATTCAGTCAGCCAGTGCGAGGTAATACGGTCGACAAGCTTCTGGGTCTCCGGGCTTTCGTGATTAAAATCTGCGCCCCAGTGGTAAACCGGATTTGGTGATATTGAATTAAACCATGGATTGGGCAGTTTCATTATGATCTGGTCAGTGGCATAATGATCGAGATAAAGCTGAACTAACGGAGACTGTCCGAAGATGTGATTGAGCACCATATCCATAATTACCGCTATGCCACGGCTGTGACAGCTGTCGACAAGCGCTTTCAGTGTATTTTTTGGGCCATAATATTTGTCGGGAGCAAACTGGAAGGAAATATTGTATCCCCAGCTGCTGTTTCCCTCAAATTCAGTGAGTGGCATGATCTCGATGGCATTGACGCCAAGTTTCTGGAGGTAATTAAGCGTGTCGGAAATTGTCTTATAGGCATGAGTGGCAACAAAGTCTCTTACGAGAAGTTCGTAAATAACAAGCTTACTTTTCTGAGGCGGCTGAAATGATGTTGTTTTCCAGCTGTATGGTTGCTGATTTGTCTGTAGTACTGACACATTGCCGGTGGTGGTATCCTTAGGATAGCTTATCAGTCCGGGATATGTTGCAGCAGTTATATACTGGTCATTATCAGGATCAAGGATTTTGTCACAATAAGGATCGGCGATGATAGTTGAATCGACAAGATACTGGTACCTGTACTCTTTCCCGGGTGTAAGACCCGATAATTCAATCCAGTATCTCTGGCCGTCGGGCGTGACTTTCATATAGCCTTGATTGCCGGCCCGCCAGCCATTAAAATCGCCGATTGCAAAGGCATAGCTTTTATAAGGGGCAACAAGAACAAGTGTCGCAGTGGTGGAACCGGTATAATTGATACCATCATCTACGCCGGCAGGAAGTGATTCAACAACTATAGGGTTTCTGACATATACGAAGAAAGAGTCGGCTGCAAAGGCAGGTTTTTTCCAGGCAATTGCCTTAACCCAGAATTCTCCGTACTGGCTGGCAGTAAAAGTATAATTGACAGAATCAGGAGTAGACCCGGTTCTGGTAAAGCTGTTATTGATATAGAGTGATACTGAGTCCGCCATAGTTGCCGCTGCCTGAACCGGCATTGAAGCGTTGAGTTCAAGAATCATCGAACTCTTTACAGGCTGGGTGAATACCGCATTAAGACCAGATGCAAATACATTTATGAAAATATCGGGACTTGTCTGGGCGGACCCGTCGGCGTTTCTGAATACCAGAGCTATCTTCTGGACTGTTGCCCCGGCAGCAACATTGTAGCGGGTTTTAATATCGGGCGAAATATCAAATTCATATAAATGATTGCCAAGATACAGAAGCTTTGGCTGAGAGGTGTTATTGCCCCAGGTGCCAATAACATTCTGCCAGTCTGAACTACCCTGAAGTATGAGACCTGTATGGACATAAATGTCACCGGTATAGTTTTTAAGGCCGCTCGGGTCCTTGCTTGAATCAAAGAAGATCTTTATTACCGTGCCCATCACCGGTACAGCCGGCACAGTCGTGACCATCTGGCCCCTCATCAATGAAGAGCATAATATAAAAACAATCGCAGAAAATATTATCTTCCTCATTTCGGATCTAATTTTATCGTTAAGAAAGCAAAGATCAAAGGTACAAAAAAACTTAAAAGCCTTTAATTTTCAGCTAAATGGAGAGTCACCTCAATAGAAAACGTTTGAATTATACAGTTAAAGATCAGAATATGTAAGGATAGGTCATGAATTGCATCCCTTTAATAACTTCATCCTGATAATTAAATAAGGTATAGCAGGCAAAGAATGCATTTTTTGTCCACGGATCTTTTATCCAGGCCGGTTCCCAGTAGAATACTCCCTTCCCGCCGCCATCGATTACCTTCTGGGCAAGTGTGCAAAGGTAACTGAACTGACCTTCAGGTGTTGCCGGGTAACCAGGTGCAAGCTGAGTGGCATTAAGGACCTGTGTCTGGCCATCAGAGGAAACGGCTGTCCAGGGATATGAGGTCTCCATTATGAAAACATCCTTGCCATATTTTGATCTGGCATTTGAAATATAGGAGCTTATATCGGTCAGTGCCACAGTTGACCATATATTATAATACGACATTCCAATAATATCATAATCAGTCAGTCCCTTGGCAGCCAGGCCATTAAACCATGAATCGACATTTTCAGGCTGTGCAATATGAATAATTATCTTTGGCTTTATAGAATTTGAATTTCCTGCATCTCTCACAGCCTTGATTGCACCATTAAGCAGGAGTATCATATTTGATTCATTGCCGTTCCACCTGTCACCCTGTGGTAGAAGGAACCCTGGATTTATTTCATTGCCGACCTGGACAAATTCCGGCATTAATCCAATCTGGCCCAGCTTTGTAAGCGTTTTATATGTGTAGTTGTACAGGCTGTCCTTAAGAACATTAATTCTT
>JBBIIS010000003.1:13102-30719 GCA_037446375.1 Bacteroidota bacterium
ATTCCCAATCTGTACCATATCTGGCATGACTCCCGCCGCTCTGAATGCTTTTATAGTCTCACGTGAATATGCAAATACTGCTTTTACAAGCTGGGAATGTGACATGTTTATCCAGGAATGAGGAGTAAACTGTTTTCCCGGATCTGCCCAGGTATCTGAATAGTGAAAATCGAGACATACCTGCATGCCGGCAGCCTTTGATTCAGATATGCCTTTCTTTACATCTTCATAGTCGTTATACATCTTGGTGGAAGGGGGATTGTAGAGATCCATTGTCCATTTCGGGGTATGAAATAATCTGAACCTTATTACATTTGCCCCGTATTTGCTGAATATTTTGTACGGATCCACAATCTTCCCGGAGTCCTTGTATACAGATCCGTGTTCGAGGATCTGATTTACATATGAAAGATCGGCCCCCATTGCAAATTGGGAAGGAGCATAGATTCTTGGTTTTTCTGTCGTATCGGATTGCCCCTGGCTGTTAAGCTTAAAGCATGAGGACAGGAAAACACCGATTAAAATCAGATATATATATTTCATTATATGAAGTATTTTAGAAATGACGGTTCTTAACAACTATGTAAAATTACAATATCCTGTTATCATAAAAAAGTGATGCTTCCGGCTGACGAAAGAGGTTTTGATTTTAAATGTAACCCGATTAAACCTGGTTACAGTTTTTTATTGATTTATCAGTTCATTGTAAGAGTTGCGACATTGGTCCAAGGATTGAGCGTAATGGTGTAACTACCCGGGGTTGTGATTACAATATTGCCACCACCCTGTGTAAGAGCACCCAGACTTCCGCCAAGGTTTATGGTCCAGTCGGCATTTGCCCTGAACTTCAACCCACCGGCAATCAGGTTCGCTGTGACAGTAAATACCTGGTTTGTACCATCCCATGTCATCATCTGATCTGAACCCCAGCCGCCAGGTGTAGCATCTCCTATGATACCCCATCTGTTAGCTGAGTAGGTATAACTGCTGGGATGGCTAAAGTCGAGCGTAAAGGCATAATCTCCAGCCACCGCAACAGAGATATTCGCACCACCGACTACAAGAGTATCGTTACCGGCATTTGCACCATAATTAAAGCCGTCGTTCCATGTATGGTTTGCTCTGAACTTCATATTGTGTGCTGAAAGGGTCATTCCTCCTGTCCAAACTCTCAATGCCGGATTATAAGTAAGCCCGGTCTCATCAGTCCAGCCGTTTGGTGTTGCATCGCCGATCACACCCCAGACGGTAGCGACTGCTGTATATGTATATGGAATCACGCTGGTATTTACATTGATCTTGTAGTACCCTGCAGGCGAAGAGAAATTACCTCCGTTAGCATCAAGTGTACCGCTTCCTCCGTCGCCGTAATTAGGACCGTCCCAGTTAGGCTTTGTTGCAAATTTCCATGCATTTGAAACGTTTGCCATGTAAACGTATCCCTCAATATTATTGGGACTTGCTTTGGTGCTTTTTACCTGCGGTGAGGCATCTGGTGCCCAGTTGCCCAATGTTGTTCCGGGATAGCTTGCAGTAACATAATCGCCGGGAATATTCCAGAGCTGTATGGAGACAAGGGTTGTCAGGCTGTCTTCAGCGCCGTAGCTGGTTCCTGTAACGTTTATTGCATAGGCGCGGACATAATATTTTGTAAGTCCGTCAAGCCCTGTCAGGCTGCTTATAAAGGATCCGATTCCGGTTCCATCAGAGGTTTTTAAGTCAGAAGTGGTAGGGTTATGGCTCTTGCTATAAACCACACCGCGTGATGTAACGGCAGCACCTCCGTCGTTAGTGATAGTTCCATAAACTTTGGCAGTTGTACCCGTAATTGTATTTATGGAATCAGTAGTTATTGCAGGCCCCACAGGAAGGGTTGTAAAGTTAATCTCTTCTCCATATACTATACCACTTGCAGTAATTGCGTAGGCACGGGCATAGTACTTCGTTGCATATGCAAGTCCTCCGATCTTTACATTGAAAGTTGCAGCGTTTGTCGTGCCTGTAAAGATAACTTTGGATTTCGATGTTGTGGGAGCTGGTGCAATATCATAGCAGACACCTTTTTCCGTTAATCCGCTGCCCACAGCAACAACATAGCCCTGGACGGTTGCAGAATCAGATGTTATACCCATTACCTGGGCGGTATAAAGCTTGGATGCGAGCCTGGTATTTGCCGTTTCCTTTGTACATGAGGCAAGCAGCATAATTACCACAGCGAAGAGCGCCAAGATTCTAAATTCAGATATTTTTTTCATAAATCAGTTTTTTAGTTGTTTTCTTCACCTGGAGTTCTTGGTTATTGTAAAAGTACCTGCTTCGGAGCCAGCTGGCAACGGAACTGTAACAGTAAGACTTATCGTATAGTTGCCCGGAGTTACAGTATAGTTAGACCCGTTATGGGTGAGACTGCCGGGGGTACCACCAAGGTTCCATGCCCAGTCATCATTTAATCTGAACTTTATGTCACCTGCAACAAGGTCAAGTGTTATATTCCAGGTTCCTGTCTGTGGATTATATACCATCTTCTGATCCGGAGTATTCCATCCGTTCGGTGTTGCGTTACCTACAAGCCCAACATTGAACTGGTCGAGTTTATATGTAAGGTCAATTGTGTTGGCGGTAAAGCGATACCAACCGTTAGCTGCCACGGTGAAAGGAGCTCCATTTGCAAGGAGCACTGCACCGGCAGTACCAAAGGTTGTTCCTGTTTCGGATTCGATAACGGTAAATGGCTTTGTGGCATCAAGCAGAACATAGCCTGTATAGATGCTGTTTGCCAGGAGCGATTCAATTTTCTGTACGACCCCTGAATTGATAAGGTCAAGACGAGGGAAACCATAAGGATAAACGTCTGCTGTCGTAACAGATGAACTGTACTGGAACGGCTTGGTAATTGTACCAGGTGCATAAGTTCCGGCATCAACAACCAGCACTGCCCTGATCCGGAAATCCACCGACGAAACCTGGTCTGCAGTGAATTTCCTTAAAAGAACGACGTTCAGATCGCTTTCTACCATACTGATAGATGTATCCTGTATCCCTGTCCAGACTACCAGCGGATCAGCAAAATTATTTCCATGAAGGCAGGCTTCAAGAAAATAGTTGGCTGAAGCTCCAAAGCCCGGATCAACCGGTTTCCCGGTAAAAGTGAGCACATCGGACCCATGGGCCCTTGATAGTGTAAGTCCCGGCAGTGATTTGAGGACCGGAACAACCGGATTATCCAGCATTGTCACCTTGGTCTCATCTTTTTTACAACCGGTAAAAATGCCGATAAACCCGACTATTAATAAATATATTATTAAATTCTTTTTCATAGTTTTAATTTTATTGGATTAATAACCAGGATTTTGCTTTATATTGGGGTTTGCAGAAACTTCATCACCCGGTATAGGGAAGAGGTTAAGATGGTTAGGGGTATTTATCCCTGCAAGTGTACCACCTTTCCACTGCCAGTTATAATTACCGTCGGTGAATTTACCGAAACGGATCAGGTCAGTCCTTCTCTGAGCCTCATAGTAAAACTCCCTGCAACGCTCATCAAGCAGAAACTGAGGGTTAAGCTGGCCTGCTGTTATATCACCGCTGACATCTCCATATGCACGCTCTCTGATAACGTTGATATCGAGCAGAGCATTTGGTATGTCATTCATGTTGTACAGAGCTTCAGCCCTCATGAGGTAAGCATCAGCAAGGCGGAAGACAGGGAAATCGGTGCATGCAAAAGCAGGATGATAATCAGCCGGACTTGATCCGTCTGCATTTCTTGCAGTGAATTTGTAAACTCCAATGCCATAGTCCCCGTTTGATGTGGAGCTGGGAATACTCATAGCTTTTTTCTGTTTAAGGAATACCCGCTTGTCGGCGCAAAGGGCAAAAGTCGGATCAGATGATGGAACGGAACTTCCGCCATATGTTGCGAGTGTATCAACGAGGGTGTTCATGAATTGTATCCTTCCCCTGTTCCCATTCCAGTTAGTATTGGAAGTGAGGCCGGAATAATCTTCAGCCCTGATGTATGTAGCGTCACTGCAGGATTCGATAACAAATGTAGATCCTACATATCCCTGTGTATGTATTCCATCCTGTGCCCAGGAGAATATCATTTCATGGTTGCTTGGAAAATCGTTGTCGGCTGAGAAGTTATGCCTGTAGTCAGGATTCAGGCTGTATACACCGCTGTTTATAACCTTGTCGCAGTATAATTTGCAGCTGTCCCATTTTGCGGTTCCGGTATAAACCTGTGCATTCAGGTAAACTTTTGCAAGGAGCATCCAGCATGCGCCCTTGTCTGCTTCGGGATATGAGAACCCAGGATCACCCAGCTTTGTTTCAATGTCGTGGAGCTCTTTAACGATATAGTTAAAAAGTTTTTTCCTTCCGACAGTTTCTACAGGATCAAGCTGCTTGGGATAGAATTTTCCAACTCCGTCTGCTTCTGTTGTGAATGGAGGATTTCCGAAAAGGTCCATATGATAATAGTATGCGAGTGCCCTGAGAAATCTTGCCTCGGCATTGTACCTCTGAACTTTTGTATCGGTGTTTCCATTTGTTTTCCCTATGAAATCATTTGCATAGGTTATACAGAGACTAAGGCGCTGGTAGAGTGCCGTAAGGAACGGGTTACTCGGGCTCCAGGTCTGAGTGTTAAGATCTGAGATACCGACATCACCCCAGGCGCAAATTGCTTCATCAGTGGTTATTTCCTGAAGGTTCCAGAGTGCCCTCCCGGTGGTAAAAAAATCGGCATCGGATGCGGATATATCGCTCTGGGACCAGTCGGGTCTCTGTCCGCTTATAAGAAAGCTTGCATATACCTTCCCAAGAACTTCTGCATAGTATTCAGGCTTATCTCCCAGGTTTCCTGACATTATCTTCGTCGGGTCCTTTGGATTTACATTGAGATCTTTCACACATGATGCAATCATCAGTGTAAACGAAAGAGCCAATCCCGCTATTATATATTTTCTATTCATATCTGTTATTATTAGCAAATTAGTAGGTAAAACTTACTCCGAACATATAGATCCTTGGCCTTGGATAGAAGTTGTTATCTATACCGCCCGGGACTTCCGGATCAATACCAGGATACTTTGTAAAAGTGAAGGCATTCTGAACGGTCAGGCTGACCCTCAGGCTTGCTTTAGCAACTATTTTACTGAAAGTATAACCGGCGCTTATATTGTCAAATTTGAAGAAAGAGGCATTATAGACAAAATAATCGCTGGTGAACTGACGCTTAACAAAATTAGTTTCAGCAAGGTAGGTCGGGAAGTTTTTCCAGTAGCCGATCTGGTACATCTGGTCGTACGATGCACCCGCAGCGATCTGGTTGTATACATAGTTCCCGATACTTGCACGGGTTGAGACCGAGAAGTCGAAAGCCTTGTAATTCAATCTTGCGGAAATACCCATAAGGTAATCAGGAACAGGATTATGGAAGATATACTTATCGGCATTATTACCGCTTACCGAGTTACCCTGGCCTGAAAGGTCAACGTAAAGGCCTTCTATCGGATTCCCGCTTGCATCATAAACCTGCTTGTTTACAAAGAATGAATGTGCAGGATAACCAACTCTTGTTACCTGGTTCAGTCCCGTGAAGGCGCTGCCTTCAAGTACCCCGATATAGTTCGGATCGTCTGAGAGAAGAAGCTTTGTTATCTCATTTTTGTTGTAGGTAAGGTTGAATCCGATCTCCAGAGTCAGGTCTTTAGTGGAAATGGGAACTGCGTTAAGAGTGACTTCAACCCCGTTGTTTTTGAGACTTCCGACATTGGTATACAGCTTATTTGAAAAGTTACTGCCTGAAGGGATCGTTACAAGGTTAAGAAGATTATCAGTTACCCTGTTATATAATTCGAGAGAACCGGTTATACGGTTATTCAGGAATCCGAAATCAATACCGATGTTCTTCGTTGTTGTCTCTTCCCATTTGATATTCGGGTCGTACGGATCAGGTCTCAGTGTCGGTGCATACTGCCCATTGATCATATAGTAAGATCCGTCGAGCGACTGTGTGTATACTGCCTGGGCAGGATAGTCACTACCTATATCCTGCTGACCGGTTTTACCCCAGCCTAATCTGAGCTTTAGATCAGAAACAGCTGTAACACTTTTCAGGAAGGATTCCTCCTTGATCTTCCAGGCGAATGCTGCTGACGGGAAAAGTCCCCAGCGGTTTCCCTTGGCAAATCGTGAAGACCCGTCATCGCGAAGAGTAAAGGTCAAAAGATATCTGTCAAGTAGCGTATAGTTTACACGGCCAAAAAATGAGACAAGGAAATTTTCCGTGATGTAAGAGGAACTGTCAGATTTCTGATAGACATGAGTTGCATCCACAACACTTCTTGTATAATTATCGCCCTGGCGCTGAAAATGCTGCCATGAGTAACCTGCGGTTGCATCAATCTTGCTCTTGATTCCTGGCAGATCCTTCGTATAGTTGAAATAGAAGTCAAGAAGGTTATTGTAATTCTTTCCGTGGTAATCATTAAGTCTGCCCCAGCCAAGTGGACTTACAAGAGAGGATGGAGCGGAAGTAGGCATGTTATTATGCCCTGTACCTGATGAGACGTCTGTTGCAAGATTCAGGTTTGCAGCGAGGCCAGTAAGGAAGGGAATCTTATAGTTAAACTGAACGTTCCCGATGAGCCTGTTAACAACAGACTGATTATCTATTGCAAGTGCCTGCTCAACCGGGTTAGGAGTACCCAGGCTCGCACCATAATTCTGCCATTGGAAATAACCGGCAGATTTATTCGAGAGAGGACTGGAATCCATAACGGGTTTTGTGGGATCCATGTTGATAGCTGATCCTATTGCGCCCTGATCACCAAAATTTTGATTGGTGGTCATCCCTTTAACATTCAGATCAATTTTCAATGAATTATTAAATAATGACGGATTAAGGCTGATATTACCTGTCAGTCTTCTCATATCGGTGTTTTTAAGAGTGCCATCCTGGCCCGTGTAGCCTATTGATGCCCTGTAAGGAAGATTTTTATAGGATCCTGTAAAGCTAAGGTTATGATCCTGGGCAAAGGCATTACGGAATATTTCCTTCTGCCAGTTGGTATTACCCTGCCAGAGTGTGCCAAGGCTTGCTGCACCGAAAAGAGGAATATTTGAAGCAGCTATATTTCTTACCTGGTCGCCCGAGAACACATCAACATATTTGATAGGGCTTGACAATGATACATTCCCGGTATATGTGAATGAGAACGGGGTTCCGGTTTTCCCTTTTTTAGTTGTTATCAGAATCACACCGTTCGATGCCCTTGATCCATAAATTGCTGTCGCGGAGGCATCCTTTAGAACCGTGAAAGTCTCAATATCATTGGGGTTGACAAAGTTGAGGAAGTTTGCACTTCCTGATACTCCATTGTTATCGATCGGCACACCATCAATGATAATAAGCGGATCGTTCGATGCATTCAGTGATGAACCGCCACGGATCCTTATTGTCGCACCGCTTCCGGGAGCTCCTCCCGCAGTCGATATGACAACACCTGCAGTTTTCCCGACAAGCAGGTCCTGCGGTGAGCTGATCACACCTTTATTAAAGTCTTTCGAGCTTATTGCAGTTACCGAACCGGTAGCATCAGATTTTTTAACGGTTCCATAACCGATTACTACAACATCCTGCAGCGCGGTGACGTTTACAGTCATTGTCACGTCAATTGTGGTCTTACCCTGGACAGGAATTTCCTGGGGCAGATATCCCACGTATGTAAACACAAGTGTCGCATTGGGAGAAACAGTAATACTGTATACTCCTTGTGCATCTGTCATAGTACCGTTATTGGTACCCTTTTCCATAACAGTTACACCTGCCAGGACCGAACCGTCTGTTGCATCCTTGATTTTACCCGCGACTTTTGTTCCCTGGGCATCGATAACTCCCGAAAGGAGAATGCCTAGAAAAAGCGTCGATAGGAATAAATAGACTCGTTTTTTCATATAAAGTCAGGTTTAAAGTTAGTATAGTTAAAAAATTTGGTCATCCGGAAAAACATGTACCGGTTGCCAAACATAACAAATGTAAAAAAGATTTTAATCACTTTTGTTTTTTAACATATTAATTAATAATTAATTATGTTTGTTCCGCAAACGTTTGAAATGGTCATATTTTATGACAGCTACTTTTTTTAACATATTTATTCTTATGATTTTAACTTATAAGGCGCTGTTAAAAGTGCGTAAAATCATTTTTCTGGGAAATTCAAAATAAAAAATGTAAATTTAAACTATAGATAAAGGAGGGACCAGAGAAATGCTCAGGGGCAAAGTTACAATTAAAGATATTGCACGTGAATTGGGTATTTCTCCATCCACGGTCTCAAAGGCGCTTAAGAGCCATTCTGATATCAGTTCGGCCACAAAAAAAGCAGTGATGGCTCTTGTCAGAAAATGGAATTACCAGCCCGATCCCATTGCTCTCAGCCTTAAAGGCGGTCTAAGCAAAACAATCGGGGTGATCGTGCCTGAGATTGTGCACTATTTCTTTTCGACAGTCATCAGCGGAATCGAAGATCTGGCTTATGATTCGGGTTACCATGTAATGTTCTGCCAATCGAACGAGTCATGGGAAAGAGAAGTAAAATCAGTGGATGCGCTGATGGCGAGCAGGGTGGATGGGATACTGGTATCCCTTTCAAAAACAAGCACTGACTTTGATCATTTCAGAATGATACTTGATGCCGGAGTGCCGCTTGTTTTCTTTGACAGGATATGTTCGGACCTTGATACCGACAGGGTAGTGGTGGATGACGAAGCTGGTGCATTCGAAGCGGTAAGGCATCTGTGCATGGAGGGATGCAGAAATATCGTTCATCTGTCCGGCCCTCAGAACCTCAACATCGGCTTTGGAAGAAAAGAGGGATTCAGGAAAGCCCTGATGGAGTTTGATCTGCCGCTTATTGGATCAAATATTATCAAATGTGATACAACAGAGGAAGCCAGAATAGTTGTTCCTGAACTTCTGAAAAGAAAAAAGCGGCCCGACGGAATATTTGCAGTAAATGACATGACTGCTGCTGAAACAATGAGGATAATCAAGGAGGCAGGGTTGAGGATTCCGGAAGACATAGCGCTTGTCGGCTTTACAAGCGGAATGATCTCAGATCTGACAGATCCTACCCTGAGCTCAGTTGAGCAGAATGGATATGAAATGGGTAAGGAAGCAGTTCGCCTGCTAATTGAAAGGATTGAAAAAAGAAGCGATCAGCCTTCGCAGAATGTGGTAATAAAGACCAGGCTTGCTGTAAAAGGATCATCAAGAAGATAAAGAAAATGTAAATAAAAATATCAGGCTGTAATGGCTGATATTTTTATTAAGTAAGTTTTAATTCTTATGCATTCAGAAGGTAATCAAGCATCTCAGATGCATTCTTGTTCTCAGGATCAAGGTCCATTGCCATTTTGAAATATCCTCTTGCCTTGTCATAATTATAGTTCTTCATATATGCCCTTCCAAGATGGTAGAGTGCCGATACATGCTGATTGTTCTTGTTAAGGAGCTTTTCAAAGTGAGTAATAGCTTCATCATATTTGCCGGATGACTTCAGGGCAACACCCATGTAGTAATTTGCCATTACCGTTTCGGGACAGCTCTCAAGAAGCTTTCTGTACGAATCAATACTATTCTCTTCCTTTCCCAGGTGGTAGTATGCGAGCCCCAGCCACAGAAAGGTCATCGGCAGGAATTTTCCTGATGCAATGATCCTGTTGAACACTTTAACAGCTTCAGTAAAATTTGTGGCCCGGTACAGGGCAACACCCATCTTGTAAAGTACATAAGGACTCTCGGGCTTAAGCTGCAGTATTTCTTCATAAAAGCTTATTGATTTTGTCAATTCGCCAAGGATGTAATTTATGTTGGCAAGTTCGAGGAGAACATGAACATTATCGGGATGAGCTTTATGTGTTGCTTCAAAGCATACAAGTGATTCCCTGAGATTACCTTCGAGGAGCTGATCGAGTGCACCATCGATGCATTCATGATTAATATTGTTCATCATATTGTTTTATGAATTTGATTGTTTACTGACGTTTTGTTAAAGGTAAATAATCCTGTTTACCAAACACATTTTTGAATGCCGGACGAATGATTCTTTTTGCTGAGAATGTAAGCTCCTCAATTCTGTGGGTGCACCAGCCCGATACTCTTCCGATGGCAAACAGCGGGGTATAGAGCTCTTTTGAAATGTCGAGGCATGAATACACAAATCCTGAATAGAAGTCGACATTTATACATACAACTTTTGTTGATTTTTCACCTTTGAAAACCCTGAATACCTCAGGGGTGATTCTCTCTACAAGTTCATAAAGCTCAAATTCGTCAAGGCGTCCCTTTTCAATTGCGAGTTCCTTTGCCTTGGCTTTTAAAATGGCGGCCCGCGGGTCAGAAATTGTATATACGGCATGACCGATACCGTAAATTTTTCCGGAATAGTCGTTAGCCTTTTTATTGAGGATTTTAAGAAGATGAGCGGTTACCTCCTGTTCATCCTTCCAGTTCCTTACATTGATCTTCATGTTGTCCATCATCTCAAGGACCCTTACGTTGGCGCCGCCATGAAGCGGGCCTTTAAGGGAACCGATTGCCGATGTAATTGAAGAGTAGATATCTGTTTCAGAAGAGCTTGTAACCCTCATGGTAAATGTGGAGTTGTTACCGCCACCGTGTTCCGCGTGCAGAACAAGAAGAAGATCTAGAAGATCGGCCTCAAGTTTTGAGAATCCCTTGCAATCTCCTTTAATAAGGTAAAGGAAATTTTCTGCAGTCGTAAGCTCGGGCTGCGGATGACGGATTGAAAGGGTTTTTCCCTTATAAAGGTGCCTCAAAGCCTGGTACGAATATGCAACGATTGTCGGAAATTTTGCAATAAGGTTCAGCGACTGCCTTATCATGTTGTCAAGTGCGATGCTGTCGGGATTTTCATCAAGGGTATAGAGTCCAAGGACTGACCTCGCAAGAATATTAAGTACATCCTTGCCCTTCATTGAGAGTATCATGTCTTTCGTAAAGTCGTCGGGAAGTGCACGAAGCGATGCCATATGCTGTGTGAAAAGCTTCAGCTCATCAGCATTTGGAAGATGCCCTGTAAGGAGAAGATAGACAGTCTCATCAAAGCCATGCCGATGGTCGCTCTGAAAGCCTGCAGTAATATCTTCAATATCTATTCCCCTGTAGAGTAATCTGCCGGGAACTGCAACAACTTTATCACCCTCCTTTTTGTAGCCGATTACCTCACCAATCTTTGTAAGTCCTACAAGAACGCCTGTTCCGTCGGAATTCCGGAGTCCGCGTTTTACGTCATACTTTTCAAAGAGATCACTATCGAACTGGCATGCCTGTCTTACAGTTGATTCCATCCTGGAAAAAAATTCAATCTCTTTCATATATTATTGCATTAAAGGGTGTCTATTTAATGTTTGAGATAATTGCATCGGCAAATTCTGAAGTCCTGAGAAGCTTTGCATCTTTGGTCAATCTGTGAAAATCGTAAGTTACAGTTTTATTCAGAATTGTCTTCTCAAGTCCGTCATAGATCTTCTGAGCAACCTCGTCCCAGCCCATATATTCGAACATCAGAGCGCCGGAAAGAACAACAGAGCCTGGGTTTACCTTGTCCTGATCAGCGTATTTCGGCGCTGTCCCATGAGTTGCCTCAAAAATCGCATGTCCTGTTTCGTAGTTAATGTTCGCACCGGGAGCGATACCAATTCCTCCTACAATTGCCGCGAGAGCATCAGAAATATAGTCTCCGTTCAGGTTGAGTGTGGCAATAACTGAATATTCCGCAGGCCTTGTAAGTATCTGCTGAAGGAAAGCATCTGCAATCACATCCTTTATAATGAGCTTGCCTTCGGCTTCTGCCTTAGCCTGGGCTTCATTTGCGACGGCCTCACCCTTATCGTCCGAAATTTTCTTATGCTGATTCCACGTGAAGACCTTACCTGCAAATTCCCTTTCTGCCAGCGCATAGCCCCATTTCATGAAAGAGCCTTCCGTATACTTCATTATATTTCCCTTATGTACAAGGGTTACTGAAGGCAGTTTCCTTTTCAAGGCAAACAAGATCGCCTGCCTGATAAGCCTTTCTGAACCTTCAACTGAAACCGGTTTGATGCCTATTGAGGATGTTTTTGGGAACCTTATTGATTTGACTCCCATCTCACCGATGAGAAATTTCCTGATCTTGTCTGCTTCGGGAGTGCCGTTCATGAATTCTATCCCTGCGTAAATATCTTCCGTGTTTTCCCTGAAGATATGCATGTTCACATTTTCTGGAGTCTTAACGGGACTCGGGACGCCGCTGAAATATCTGACAGGCCTGTAGCAGGTATAGAGGTCAAGAATCTGTCTCAGCGCTACATTGAGTGATCGCATGCCTCCTCCCACAGGTGTTGTAAGCGGACCCTTGATGCCAACAAGGTATTCCCTGAAAGCAATGAGTGTATCATCGGGCAGCCAGTTACCTGTGAGATTAAAGGCTTTCTCGCCTGCGAGCACCTCTTTCCATGCAACCTTTCTCTTTCCCCCGTAGCTCTTTTCCACCGCAGCATCAAATATTCTTACGGATGCCTTCCAGATATCCCTGCCTGTTCCGTCACCTTCAATAAAAGGTATTATCGGAACGTCCGGGACTGTCAGTTTCCCACTTTCAATTGTGATTTTTTCAGCCATAATCTTTTGTTCTTCTTTGTGAGCCGTTGTGTCTTCGTGTCCGTATGGCAGGAAAAAAAGGCCACTGAGTCACCAGGACACCAAGTTTCACCAAGGTTGATAATAAATACCTTTAATTATTAATTTTTCTTTTCTCTGATAAGGTTCAGTGCACTTCCTGCCTTAAACCATTCGATCTGGGCCTCATTATATGAATGATTTGCCAGTATCGTTTCCTTTTCACCATTTGAGTGGTTCAAAATTATCTTTATCTGTTTGCCCGGAGCGAATCCGCTGAGCCCTGTTATATCAATTCTGTCAGTTTCGCCTATCTTGTCGTAGTCATTTTTGTCGGCAAAGGTGAGTGCAAGAAGCCCCTGTTTCTTCAGATTTGTTTCGTGGATCCTTGCAAATGATTTTACGATTACAGCTTTTACATTTAGTAAGCGCGGCTCCATAGCTGCATGTTCCCTTGAAGATCCTTCACCGAAGTTTTCTTCACCGGCTACTACCGATCCTGTTCCGGAGGCTTTGTATGATCTTGCAACCAATGGCACGGGGTCATATTTTCCTGTAGTCTGGTTAAGAATATTATTTGTCTGGTTATTATAATAGTTTATAGCTCCGATCATGTAGTTATTGGAAATATTATCAAGATGGCCCCTGTATTTAAGCCACGATCCGGCCATTGAAATATGGTCGGTTGTACATTTCCCTTTAGCCTTGATGAGGAGAGGCAGATTAGTCATGTCATTTCCATCCCATGCAGTGAAGGGAGAAAGTACCTGCAACCTGTCCGATCCGGGATTTATTATAACAGAAACCTTCGATTTATCCTTCGGTCTTTTCTTTACTCCAAGGGTTGAAGTAAGGAACCCTTTGGGCGGAAGTTCGGAGCCGGAAGGTTCGCTGAGCTTAACCTTTTCACCCTTTGAATTTATGAGGTAATCGGTAAGCGGATTGAAAGTCAGGTCACCTGCAAGTGCCAGGGCTGTAACTATTTCCGGAGAAGCCACAAAGGCATGTGTATTTGGATTCCCATCGGTGCGTTTTGCAAAGTTCCTGTTGAAGGAGTGTACCACAGTATTGACCTCTTTCTTGTCTGCCCCCTCACGGTCCCACTGACCAATGCATGGCCCGCATGCATTGGCAAAAACTTTTCCGCCGATCTTTTCGAAAATCTCCAGGAAACCATCTCTTTCTGCGATGGCTCTTATCTGCTCTGATCCGGGAGTAACCGTAAATCCGGCTTTTGCCTTAAGCTTATTTGAAAGGGCATTTTTTGCAACTGATGCGGCCCGTGATAGGTCCTCATATGATGAGTTTGTGCACGATCCGATTAATCCTACATCAACTTTAAGGGGCCAGCCGCTTTTTATGGCAATCTCCTTTAGCCGGGAGATAGGTGTTGCAAGGTCGGGGGTGAAGGGGCCGTTTACAAAAGGCTCAAGCTTTGATAGATTGATCTCAATTACCTGGTCAAAATATTTTTCAGGATCGGCATAAACCTCGGGGTCGGCTGTAAGGTGATCCTTAGCTCCATCGGCAAGGGCAGCAATCGCTTTTCGTCCGGTGGCATTGAGATAGACCGACATTGACTTGTCATATCCAAAAAGCGAAGTTGTTGCACCTACCTCGGCTCCCATATTGCAAATTGTTGCCTTTCCGGTGCATGACAGGGACCTGGCCCCTTCGCCGAAATATTCAATAATGCTTCCGGTGCCTCCTTTAACAGTCAGCAATCCCGCTACCTTCAGTATCACATCCTTCGACGATGTCCAGCCGTTCAGCTTCCCTGTAAGCTTAATACCGATAAGCCTGGGAAATTTTAGTTCCCATCCCATACCCGACATTACATCGACGGCATCTGCTCCGCCAACGCCGACAGCAACCATTCCAAGTCCGCCTGCATTAACCGTATGCGAATCCGTGCCTATCATCATCCCGCCGGGAAATGCGTAGTTTTCGAGTATAATCTGATGGATGATACCTGCCCCGGGCTGCCAGAAGTCGATATCATACCTGTCGCAGATAGAGCTTAGAAAATCGTAAACTTCCTTGTTTGTGACATTCGCATCGTAAAGGTCCTTCGATGACCCCAGCTTTGCCATGATAAGGTGATCGCAGTGAACTGAGGCAGGAACCGCTGAGGAATCCTTGTCTGCCATGATGAACTGCAGCAGGGCCATTTGTGCAGTTGCGTCCTGCATTGCTACCCTGTCGGGGGCAAATTCGACATAATCTGAACCGCGCTTCAGGGGTTTCAGGTTTTGCTTTTCAAACAGATGCGAATACAGGATCTTTTCACTCAGCGTCAGAGGTTTTTTCAGTGTGTTCCTGACCTGCTGAAGGAGCGATGGTAACCCGTCATAATATGATTTGATAACTTCAATATTGTATATCATAGCAATCGCTTGTTGGCAATATTTCTAAAATGACCCGATACAAAAATATTAAAAGAGAGCTAAACGAGGATCGAATCTGAATAGTTCCTGAATCAGATTTACTTTCCACTGTTTAGCTGACTTTCTCCACGAGATCTTTTTCAAACCTCGCCTTGTCAAATGTAAACCTGTTCCCCAGGAACTCCATGAGCTTGTTTGTATCTTCGAAGGCATTACCCAGGCATGTAGATGCACCCGGGGAAGGAGTAATGTTGAATATGATCTTATCACCCACAAGTTTTGCTTCTCCGAGTTCAAGCTTTCCCGTCGTATTGTTTATAATCTGTGGCCTGGTTCCACCCACTCTTCTGGCAAATTTTATCTCCCCCAGCTTGACGTTAGGAACGATCTTCCTGATCTCTTTCATAAATGAGCGCCTGCCAATCCAGGGGAAATCGTAGACAACGTTTTTAAGGAGGTAGTTAAAGATCACCTTGTCGGATGAGATCTTAAAAATGCTTCTTATGGGCCTGAGGCTGAATCCGAATGTCTTCCAGTATTCAAAGAAGGTGGAGTAGTTATATCTCTCAAGAAAAAATATCGGCTTTGCCGTCGGACCGAAGCGGGTGATGTGCTCATTGTGTACCTCAGGGTCGCCGTGGACAGCCGCGAAAGGAAGCTTTGCGACCTGCATGGTGTACACTTTACTGTTAAGGACTCTGGGACCGGTATAAAAACTGCCGGCCATTGAGAGTATAGAAAGGTTTTTCCCGTAACCCAGCGATTTTGCCATCAGCATGCTGTGGCTCCCTGCTGCTACAATAACTGCGCTTGCTTCATATTCTCCCTTATCTGTGAGAAGTTTATACCCATCTTCCGTTCGGGAAATTGATATAACTTTTGTGGAGAGGTATACCGAAATTTCCGGATTGAGGAGTTTTGCATTGTTTACAAAAGAATGGCTGAGTTTACGGAAATCAACTGTATAGCCATCCGCTGTTATAAGAGCCAGAAGATCCTGTGAAGGATCGCGGCCTTCAACAATCCTTGGTTCGAGCCTGCCGATCTCTTCCTTTCCTATCATTCTCAGATTCGGGAAGAGTTTTCCGAATGGTTCAAACCGTTTCCTTAACGTATCGACCTGGTCTTTGCCAACTGCGAGCACCATCTTTGGAACTTTTAGAAAAATTTTTTCATCCCCCCTGACGGCTTTTTCCTGTTCGAGATACAGCTTTACCATATCGGCGTATCTTTTCACTTTGCTGGCCTTTTCGATCGTGTAGTTTGTTTCGATGTCCCCAAAATGAAGTGTCTGGCTGTTCATATTAGGTGCAGAATTCACCGTACCGAAGTTTGCATACTTTTCTATGAGCCCGATATTTTTCACATCGGTGTATTTGCAGAGAGTAAATAACAGTGCGGTCCCGCTTACGCCTCCCCCGACAATTATGACATCATGTTTCATGATAAATAATTAATGTTTTACGTCTGATGGAATTATATATTGTTATAAAAAAGATTTAAGCATCAAAATATCTCCTAAGTAAACTGCTTTTTACATCTGTTGCTGAACTTATCATAAATATCATGTTTCGAATTAACTGATCAGTTATTCTGAAAACGTGTCCTAAACTCAGCAGTAAAACAAACCTGAGAGTCGTTTTGTTTAACTATTTTGGAAAAAAGTTAAAAAAATGAAATCCCGGACCGGACAGCCAGGATTTTTCAATGATTTAAAACAAGGCAGTTTCCCCTGTTATTTTTTTGTCTCTTCCCGTTTTTCAACAATTATTGTACAGTGGGTTGCAAGCGCAGCGATGGTTCCTACAGCAGCAAAGACTGGTGCAAGAACAACCCCAACGGCGCCAAAGGTGAGAGGGAATTCCATTATGGTCTCATCCTTCTCGTTTTTTATAATTATGCGGGTAGCGTTACCCTCTTTTACGATCTCCTTAAGTTTTGACATTATCTCGTCGCCTGAGACCTTAAAATACTCGCGGTTTGTTTCTTTATTGTCTGACATTGTAATTCAGTTAAAATTACTTATTCAAAGGTAGCATGAACCTGGATATCAAAGTATCCGGGCATTAAAAATTCAGGCCGACCAGGACTAAAACCTGTTTTGAGTTTTCCCTGAATTCGCTATTTACAAGGTGATTGACCTTAAAGAGCCCGGGCCCGTATTCAAACCTGCCCTCGATATTAAGGAATATTTTATTCATGACTCTTACCTTAACCCCGGCTCCAGCAGCGACAATTAACTCCTGAGTTGTAATGGCCATTTTATTGTCCTGTGTAATGATTATATCTTTCGAAAGGTATTCGGTCTCATTTATATGGACGTAATCATTCTTTATTAAGAAAAGCGGTGAAAATCCTGCATTAAAAAATGGGATAACCCTCTTCCCGGAGATACTGAATTTAAAGAGCATTGGGATCTTGACCCCGGTATAACCGAAGAATGCATCATCGGAGTACTTGTAATTCATACTTGTGATCCCGGCATCGTAGCTGTAAAAGTTGTGTTTCTGCACCATTACTCCAAACTGTAATGCTAACC
>JBBIIS010000003.1:30729-53486 GCA_037446375.1 Bacteroidota bacterium
TCGGATTTTCCGGAGAGAACCCTTTCATAGGTGATGCCCAGGACAGGGCCAATATTATTTACTGAAGAGGGAAGGTAGCCATGGTTAAAAAGCTTCACAATACTCAATGAATATAAGCTGGATCCTCCGATAATTCCGAATTTGTTCCTGTTCACACCCGAGATCCAGGCCCGGGAGTTCAGTTCCTTCTCGGAATATACACGGTTGAATACACTGAACGGGTTCCCCGATTTGCGGTTATACTCTGCTGCAATGGGTATTATATCGGTTTTAAGATTCAGATTTTCCTTTATAACGACCTCTTTATCATTTGTAAGAAACTTTAAAAGCTCAGCAGTACTTTTAAATTCATGTAAGGTTTCTCCCTCCTTCAGTGATATCCTGCCACTTTTGAGTTCAACAACAGGACCATTAAACTTTTGGATATAGTATTTTGATCCTTTAGTGTAGAGTGTAAGGTCACCCTTTACAAGGGTTTCACAGAATGTTTCTTTCTTATCAATTATGAGTGATTCAAATCTTTTGCCGTTCCTGTATCCAAATGCTTTCAGATCGGCCGGATAAAGGGTGATCTTAACTGCGATATCGAATCTTTTAAAATGACAGACTGAAGGGATTCCTTTATCAGGGGTGTATTCTACAAGCCCGGTTAATGCTTCTCCGTTTTTCCTTATAATGTATCCCTCCCTGAATATCTTCTGCGAGAACATCTCGGCAGAAAGGAGAAAGAGGATAATCACAACCAGAGTACTTTTAAAGCCAGACATATTGTATTGCCCATTATTTGACATTACTAAATTAAAAAATAATGTTATTTAAATAACAGTTTAATTGAAGTTATTTATCTTTGATCATGTCCTGTGATGACAACTTCCTTTGTTCTAATGAATAACCGAATAATAACCTCAGTGAGGATAGTTTTCCTGATATTAACACTGGCATGTATTCTCAGTGGCTGCCAGAAAGAGAATTCAGTTCCAAGGGATTACCCAAGGATAAAAGATACTCAGGTTACAGAAGTGACCGACAGTGGTGCGGTATTCAGTGCCGATCTATATTCCCTCGGAAATGAAAAGACTGAAGGGTATGGATTTGTATGGGGCATTGACCAGGGGCTTGATATTACCCGATTTAATAAAGTCTATCTAGGCGTTCCAGACAGAACCGGGATATTTAGTGCAGAGGCAAAAAATGCACTGAAGAAAGGACAGTTATATTATGTAAAGCCTTATGTAAAGACAGAAATGAGGGTGGTCTACGGTCCTGTTTCTTCTTTTACAAGTTTGGGAGGCAAGGCGCCTGTGATCACAGGATTTGCTCCAGATTCAGCAAGCTGGCTTGATACATTAAGGATCTCAGGAAAAAATTTCTCGTGGTCTGTTCCGGAAAATATAATTTTACTGAACAGTATCGCATGTCAGGTTGTTTCATCAACCGACACTTCTCTTAAGTTTATTATTAATTCAGAAGTGTCTGATAAAAAGAATCATATCTCAGTTGAGGTTGCCGGGAAAGCCACAGTTTTTAATTCGAAGGAATTTATCCTTATAATTCCTGCAATTTCAAAGATTATTCCGCATAATATCCGCTGGGGGGATACTGTATCTGTCATTGGCACCAATCTTAATACCGCAATTAACAGATACTCAGTCACAATTGGCGGAACAGCAGTGAATATCTTTAAAAAACTGAAGGACACAATAAAGGTAATTGTTCCCAATGAACAAAGTAGTATTTCTAATTTAGTGGCAATTAAAGCAAATAACATAAATCTTGCCGTACCCGATAAACTTACATTACTTCCACCCTATATATCAGATTTCTATCCAAAAGAAGGAACCTGGGCTACTATAGTTACATTCAGGGGATTGTTTAATCCTATTAAAGCAAAGAACAGTATCCTTATCGGGGGTTATGGTCAGGATATCATATCAAACAATAAAGATTCGATCAGGATTTTCATCAGCAGTGGAGTTTCCGGACATGATAACCCGGTCCGTTTAAGCTCAGGTCCCTTTAATATATCCGCTGACACTTTCAGATTATTCGGGCCCTACATAAAATCAGTAACTCCAATGTCGGGTCCGTCGGGTCTGGATGTTACAATAAGAGGAAAGTACCTGCGATACTTGAGCGAATATTATTCTCAGGTTTATTTTGACGGAAAGGAAGCCTGGATGGCATCTGTTTCCGACACTGTAATTAAATGCAAGGTTCCAGACGGAACTGCCAACGGTCCTGTTAATGTGTCAGTGAAGGTAAATGCCCAGACTTCAGTCTTTAAAGACAACTTTAATATTGAAAATGCAGTCATAACAAATGTCTATCCTCTTTCAGGTTTCTACGGCGATGAAATAACAGTTGAGGGAAACCATCTTACATTTGAGGGAAGACCTGCACAGTTCTACTTTACCGATCAGCCGAATTACAGCGGAACAGCAGGGGAGATCGTTTCATTTACAGATACAAAGGCGGTAATTAAAGTTCCGCAAGGCCTTGACAGCATTCCCAAGTATGTTGTTGTTGGTCTTGGCTGGTCAAGACAAACTTATTTTCAGCAATTTGTTTTAGATCCTCCTGAAATAACCGGAATATCTTCACCACTCCTCACTCCTGGTACAGACATAACAATCTACGGGAAGAATTTTAATCCGGTCCAGGGAGGAAATCAGGTATTCTGGGGGGCTTACGGTTTACAGGTGAAGAGTTCTACGACAACAGAGATAACAGCCTCTGTTCCACTATATATCTCAAGGGGACTGAGCAAACTTAGCATGAAATCGGCCGGTTACAAGAGATCATATCCCGACTATTATGAGTTTAAATCTCAATGGAATGGAATATGGCCTGTCTATTCTTTTAACTGGTTTGCCGGGCCAAAGTTAGGTCAGCCCGGAGTAGCCTTCTCTTCAGGAAATATTGGTTATATGATAGATCCCCTGAACGGGCAGATGATCTCCTATGATCCGAATTCAGGGATTTTTACCAATCTTGGACAGTTTGACGTTACCAATGGTGAGGCTGGGACTGTGTTGAACGATACTTTATATCGGATAGGTAATTATATAGGGATCAGGCGTTATGATAAAAATGCCAATGCATGGGTAGGTCTCGCATCGCTTCCCGCAAACATGATCTACGGAGTTTCATTTTCATTTAATAATAAGATTTACTTTGGACTTGGCTTTGATTTAAACTCTCAGACGCTCGACAATAGGTTCTGGGTATTTGATACAAAAACTAAAATCTGGGAATCAAAGAATAATTTCCCCTGGTCTTCCTCGTCAGCAGCAGTCTCCTGGTTAACGATCGGGAACAAGGCTTATTTAGTTCTCGCTGATAAGGGATTCTATGAATATGATCCGTCCTCTGATTCCTGGACTCAACTTTCATCATTTCCCGCGTCTGGTACTAATCGCTATGGAATGACATCCTTTGTTTTGGATAATAAGGTATATTGTGGGATGGGAGGCTTATATTTTGCCGAGTCTGGTACTGATTTTGATGATTTCTGGATGTTTGATCCCCAGACAGGATTATGGACAGAAAGTACACACATGCCCTGGGGCGGAAGGTATAATTCCCTCTCTTTTGTTATAAATAATAAAGCTTATGTAGGATTTGGATACAAGTCAGGCAAAGAAATGAAGGACCTTTTTGAATTTGATCCAAACTATCCGATGTAACAGAATCACAGATCTTATGAAAAGACTCCTTTCATTTTTTATAATTTCCTTTCTTCTGAGTTTAATTACTAAGGACCTCTATTCCCAGTTCAAACTTGATTTTGGGAATATTTCTATTGAGGATCTTTCAAATAAACTCTATAAGCCGGATCCCGGCGCCGATGCAATAATCCTTTCCGATGTTGCTACGGCAAAACTTAATTATATTGACAGGTTTTATATAGAATTTGAAAGGGATGTAAAGATAAGGATCGTTAACAGTAACGGCTTTGATTTTGCAAATGTTGAGATCCCTTATAGCAGCGACGACCAGATGGTTTTTTACCGGGCTTCCACTTTTAATATCAGGAATGGAGAAAAGATTGAGACCAAAATTGACAGGAAGAGCTTTATTCTTGAGCAATTCTCAAAGTCGAGAAGGATACTGAAATTCAATTTCACAGATGTTCACGAAGGCTCTGTAATTGAATATTCATATATAATGAGGCTGGAAGGCGATGCCGTAAGCTCGCTGATCCCATGGACATTCCAGCGTGAACTCCCGATCGTTAAGACATCACTCACATTGATCTATCCCGAGTACTTTGTATACAAGCACATTATCTCCGGTAATCCGCTTCTGGTACAGAACCAGCTCGCCAGGGTAAAACAGTATATAAATGGTAATCAGGCCGACATACTCAATGAAACTTGGTATGCAACGGATGTCCCGGCTTTTACCATGGAACCATTAATTAAAAGCCTTGAGGAGAATCAGACAAAGATCGTATTTGAGCTGGCAAGCGTAAATTTCCCGACATTCCACCAGGAGATATCACCCTCTTATGCAACCCTGAATAAAAAGCTCCTTGAAAAGGAAGATTTCGGACTCGCTCTTAAAAAGTCTTTGTTTCTGAAAAGCGAGGCAGAGAAGTTAACTAAAGGGCTAAATGATGATCTGTCCAGGCTAAAGGCAGTTCATAAATATGTTTCAGAAAAGATGTTCTGGGACGGGGAGGAAGATTTCTTTGCATCACAGAACCTGAGGAGTGCCTTTAACAAGGAAAAAGGGAATAATTCCGATATTAATATGATACTTATCGGAATGCTGAGGGGCCTTAATATAAAAGCCGATCCTGTTATTCTGAGCACCAGGTCGAACGGCAGTATAAATAAATATGCGGCCATGACTCAGCAGTTCAATTATCTTGTTGCAAATGTTACCGTAGATGGGGTTAGTTATCTTGTCGATGCTACCGATCCGCTGAGGCCTTTCAATATGCTTCCCTTCGATTGCCTTAACGGCTCGGGGAGACTAATAGGTGAATTTGAATCCAGGTTCGTCGATCTGAAGAATGATGAGAAACATTCAAGGATCGTCACCCTCGACCTGACAATAGATAAGAATATGGGCATAAGCGGTTATTACCGTTCAAAGAGCTCGGGATACGATGCACTCGAAATAAGAAAGACCATAAAGATGGAAGGCGAGGATGGTTATGCAGAAAAACTGAAGGAGGCGAATACTGAGAGTGAACTCAGTGATCTTAAGATACAGAATCTTGGACTTCGCGACTCCGATCTGATCGAAACCGGAAAGATCTCTATCGGGGAGGGTGTAAAAAAGGATGGAAACAAATTCCTTCTTAATCCGTTTTTTTCATTCGGGACCGGATCGAATCCCTTTATCTCTCCTGAAAGAGTCTTCCCGGTTGATCTTGGATGCCCGATGGAAAATTCTTTCAGAGCCTCTATTGAAATTCCGGAAGATTACGTTATAACTGAGATTCCCGAAAGCATAAAATATAAGCTCGGGACAAACGATGGAGAATATACTTTCAGCTGTGCGAAGGATGGGAACAAATTACTAATTTATAGTTCCTCAAAGTTAAGTAAAACAGTATTTACACCGGCAGAATACTCATCTCTCCGGGGCTTTTATGCGAAGATGATACAGACCCAGGGGAGATTGATAGTATTTGAAAAAAGGCTAACAAAATAGATTTATGAAGAGGCTTGGAATTATTATTCTCCTTTCGGCTTTCTGGATCACCGGGAATTCACAGTTCTATCCTTTTGACTCTATCCCCGGTAATCTAAAGAAGTCAGCAATGGCCGTTGTTCGGTCGGAACAATGCCTATGTACAATTATTAAACCGGGCGAGGCAACAATGAAATTTAAAAGAGTGGTCACGCTTCTAAATGAAAAGGCTTCCTCTTTCAGGTTACTTTCCGTAGGTTATGATAAATTTTCAAAGGTTAATTACATAAGAGGATCGGTTTACGACGAAAAGGGTAAGATTGTAAAGGTTCTCGGGTCGATGGATATCTATGATATAAGCGCGATCACCGGAGCTTCTTTCTATACTGACGACAGGATGAAGGTCGTGTTCTTCCCCGTTTATAAATACCCCTTCACAATAGAATATGAGTATGAAGTGTCATTCTCAAGCCTTATGAGCTATCCCAACTGGAGTTTTCAGGATGATGAGAATGTTTCGGTGGAGAGATCAGGAATACAGTTTATTGTCCCTCAGAATATGAAACTCAGGTTTTTTGAGCAGTCCCTGAAGAACAAAGTAGACTCTTTAACTTTTAATGGCAGTAAAATATATACCTGGCAGGAAGAGAACCTTCCGGCCTGGTCAACCACCAGGCTGATGGCGAGGGCAGGTTATAAGGAACCAATTTTGTATACTGCACCGCTTGATTTTGATTATGGAGGCATAAAGGGATCAATGAGTTCCTGGGAGGCACTCGGAATGTGGACATATTCACTTAACCGCGACCGGGATGCGCTTCCTGATGAGGAGATCTCAGCGGTAAAAGGCCTTTCAGCCAGATTTTCTGACAAGAGGGAGCTTGTAAAAGCCATTTATGAGTATATGCAATCAAAGACAAGATATACTTCAATCCAGATCGGGATAGGAGGGAACAGGACTGCTGAGGCTTCATCGGTATCAAAAAATGGATTCGGTGACTGCAAGGCCCTGGTGAACTATACTCAGGCACTCCTCAAGGCAGTCGGTATAAGATCTTACTATACACTTGTGAAATCGGGGGAAGGCGAGAAAGATATTAATCCAAAGTTTGTCAACGACCAGTTCGACCATGTAATTCTTTGTGTGCCTATGCCTTCGGATACAGTATGGCTTGAATGTACAAACCAGACACTTCCATTTAACTGTCTTGGAGGGTTTACGAGTGACAGGCATGTTCTTGTCATTACTCCTGAAGGAGGACGCCTGGTAAAAACTCCAGGCTTCACAAAGGAACAGAATTCAACTATCAGCACCGGATCAGTTTTTATTAATTTCGACGGGACCTCAACAGCCCTGATGGATATAAACTACTCAGGACTGAACTATTTCTCGACGTGGCGTTCCCTGTCAATGCAGTCTGAAGAGGAGTTGAAAAAGACGCTTTATACCAGGATCAGGCTACCCGATTTCAAAGTGATATCAGCAAAGTATAATGAGGATAGGTCTGAAAATCCGACATGCCAGCTTCATTATAAGATCGGGATTGAAGGTTTCGGGATCACAAGAGATGACCGGATCTATTTTTCACCTCTCTTTACAGCAGCCGATTTCATGCCCCGCGATACAATTGAATTAAAAATAACTACATCAGGTACAGAACGGGATTCTCTGACCTATTTTTTGCCATCGGGATATAAAGTGGAGTCTCTTCCTGACCCTGTTTCGTTTAATAACGAATTCGGGCTCTATAATTTAACAATGTCAGATGGGGGAGACAGGATCATTCTGAACAGAAGATTTGAATTGAACAGGGGCAAGGTTCCAAAAGACAAGTACGAGGAGCTAAGAAATCTCTATAATTCCGCCGCGAGGGGAGACAGGGACATCATTATTCTCAGGAAAATGGCAAAAAGCTCACAAAGGCCGTAATGGTCCACCATCTATTTTGAGATCCTGATTATTGTAATGTATTTATTCGGGCATGCTTCCCTGCCTGACAAATCCCAGTCGAGCTTTACATTCAACGGAAAGGTCTCTTTCTGAAGATCTATCCCCGAATTCAGCGGAAGAGAATCAAATTCATAGGTCGTTGTGTCTATCTTTATGAACCAGCCTCCGCAACAAGCGCACATCCTTATGTCAGCACCTGTTATTGTACCCTGTGACAGATATATATCCTTCCCGCAAAATGTGACTGTTAGTATCAAAATCAGCAGAAACAGTAATCTACCCCTTGTTTTTTTCATCATAAAACTATCATTCGGATCTGTAACAACAACAAAAAAACGTCAAAGTTCATGCCATTCCTGTTGAAAAGGCTGATATGTCATGCTTTTCTTGGCATTTTACCTGAATTGATTATCATGATATCAAAACACTGACAGTCCCGGCGGGATGAAAACAGATGTAATGAATTAATGACTGTAACAAAAGGGTATTGAAACTTTTGCTAAAAGAGGATTCTTTCTGCTATTTCAGAATTTTTTTAAGTTTTTGCAATGCCCCAGGTCTGTTTATCAGGTAAACACCTGCAAGGATCAGCAGAACAGCGATCAGCATATGGGGTGCCAGACGCTCATTGTCTGAAAGCCCCCACAGAGTTGCCACTATCGGTATGAAATAAGCCACTATGGAGGCAACCATTGGCGAAGTGTCCCTGACAACAAAGTAATAAATTGTATTTGCAAAGGCGCTCCCTACGATCGATAGGATAGCTATATATCCCAGATTAAGGAGCCAGTCGGGCGTGAGAATCACAGCATTTAAATCTGTAGCAAGAAGTATGCCCAATGCGAAAGGGCTCAATACAAAAAAGGCCAGCCCGGTAATCTCCAGTCCATTCAGCCCATCAACTTTGCTGACCTCATTATTGCTTACTCCGTTCATCAGGGTGGCAAGCACCACAAAGAGGCCATAATAATTAAAGGAAAGCGATCCGTTATAGAGCAATCCGGCTGCACCGATAAAGCCAAGGATCACTCCTGCGATCTGCGACCTGATAGCTTTTCTCCCGTAGAAAAGAATGCCTACAACCATTGTAAAGGCGGAACTGAGCGAGTTCAGCATTCCGGTGAGGGAGCTGTCGATCTTTGTCTCCGCGAGCGGATAAAGGAATGCCGGGATTCCGCTCCCGAAGAATGCTATTATCAGAACAGAAATGAAGCTTTTCTTATTGAATTTTGAAATGCTGCGCAGTGCAACAGGCAAAAGGCATATGGAGGAAATAAGTATCCTCAGGGAGGCAAGCTGAACAAATGAAAAGGATCGCAGTCCTTTTTTCATCAGTATATAGCTGGTACCCCAAATGAGGGAAAGAAGGGCAACAGCCAGAAAATTAACTATTTTTCTCTTTTTGTTCATAATTTGCATTCCGGGAAAATGGAATGCAAATATATAAGGATTGTCTGAGCTTCTTCTTTTACTGACGGTTTAACCTGATCTTATCATAAAAATTATCTCGGTAAGTAATGCTCACAGGAATTCGAGTTTCACCTATCACGACAACGCCTCTCTCTACCGACCTTATCTTATTAATTGCGACCATAAAGGATTTATGGATCCGGCAAAAATTGTCAGCAGGCAGGCTTTCTTCCAGCTTTGAGAAGCTTTGAAGAGTCATAACTTTCTTATCTGTGCATACTATTCTCAGGTAATCTTTCATCCCTTCAATATACAGGATAGTATCTATATCAACACGTTCGTACCTGTATTCCGTTTTTACAAACACGAATCTCTCATAATCCGCCTGAACTCTCTTTCCGCTTTTTTTATCGGAATAATAATCCATTACCTTGGCGACTGCCTTTAAAAAGCGCTCAAACGAAAAAGGCTTAAGAAGATAATCTGAAACATTCAGTTCAAAGCCTTTAATGGCGTACTCCTGGTAAGCTGAGGTAATTATAATTCTGGTTTTAAGATTTGTTGCTTCAAGAAACTGAATTCCCGTAAGCTGATCCATCTGGATGTCAAGGAAGATCAGGTCCGCCGGATAATCCTTCAGCCAGCCGATCGCCTCAATGCCGCTTCCGAATGTCCCGATGAGGTTCAGATCCGGGACTCTGGCTATAAAAGACTCAAGCTTTGAAATAGCAGGAGGTTCATCGTCAATTACTACGCAGCTTATCTTCATTTGTATCAATTGTAAGTGTGACCCGAAACTGCTGATTGTCGTCAGAAATCGTCATTTTATGCTTCCCCGGGTAAACAAGGCCAAGCCTTCTTTTCAGATTGGCAATTCCCAATCCCGAATGGCCCTCAGGGTCCGATCCGGTTCCTTTATCGTAATAATTTGAGATTTCAAAAACAATTATTCCTTTTTCAGAACTGAGGCTTATCTCCAGCGAGGGTCTGATATTTTTGAACCGGCCGAATTTAAATGCGTTTTCAATCAGCGGGATGAAAAGCGCCGGAGATACCCGTCTGCTCATGTCTCCTTTAAAATTGAAGCTGATATCGTCAGGAGATTTAATGCGCATCCGGTACAGCTCAATGAAATTACGGATATAATCAACCTCCTTTCCGAGTTCCACAAAATCGGAAGATGTCTCATAGGTCAGGTAGCGCATAATCCCGGATAATCGTATCAGTGATAATGATGCTTTATCAGGGTCACTCTGAATCAGGGAATCAATATTATTAAGAGTGTTAAAAAGAAAATGTGGATTAAGCTTGCTCTTCAGTAGATCGAGTTCGGCACCTAATCTCTGCCGGTCAATTTCAATGTTCTGGTTCATAGAATTGAACCAGTTGATTATTACCCTGAAAAATGAGCCGAATACGGCCGCAGTAAGAACAGGGAAGAACCCGCTCATATGTGTTAAAAAACTGTAGCCTCTGAAGAAATGTTCAAAGGACCCTTCAAAATATGCTCTTACAAGAAACAATAACATATATCCGAAAAACGGCATTATCAGAACAGTAATAAGGGAAATTACCAGGAAGCTTCCAAGTTTCTTTCTGTCAAGGAACAGGGGAACAAAATAAAGATAGAACAAATAGAATGTGACCATCAGGTAAAGAAAGCCGATAATATAGGTTACAATCTGCCCGGTTCCCATACCACTTTTTATTCCCGACCAGGGGATATTGGCAAATATTGCGAAGAGCCAGATGAAAAAGTGCAGATAGGTTATATTTCTTTTTGACATATATTTTGCTCCATTCACAAACTTATTAAAAAATGATCTTCCTCTCAAATTTTTTGCAGCGATCGCGATTATTCATGCCTCAGTGAATTTGACGGGTCATAGTTTGCTACCCGCCAAGATATGGCAGCTACTGTTAATAACGCCACGGCAGAAGCAAAAAGCGGTGCAACAATGAAGGCCCAAAGTGGCAAGGGGCTGTGGAAATAAAATCTGCCAAGGAAAGATTTGCCAATAACGAAAGCTGCCGGGAATGCGGCCAGGCAGGCGATCATGGGCCACTTTAAATAGTCTGAAACCAGCATCCATAATATATTGAGAGTCGTTGCTCCGCTGGCTTTTCGTATTCCGATCTCCCTTGTCCGGTTCTCAGAATTAAAGGAAGCAAGGCCGAACAGACCCAGGCATGCAAGCAGGGTAGCGATAATAATGGCAAGCCCCACCATTCTTGAAGGAAGAGTCAGGTCAGAATATGGTACCAGATCGCTGAATAATGATGCATGAAATACGGATTCTTTCTCATAGTGCATGTAAATTTCTCTAATCCGGGCCGAGACCTCCCTGAATGAGCCGGTTGAATATCTGACAAGAATATACGGTGCTTCACCGGATCTGGCAGATATGATCGTCGGGACCAGAGGGCCCGCGAGATCAATTGAATGAAAGTTGCTGAAAACCCCGATTACCGGACCTTTTTTGCCGCCAACAGTGATTGAGGATCCGACTGGCGTTCTGTTTTTCATTACAGCGGCGGCAACATCATTGACAAGGTAAGAGGAAGAATCAGTTGAAAAGCCAGGGCTGAAAAATCTACCTGAAGTAATCTTAACTTTCACGGCCTTATTATAGTCAAAATCGGATTTAACCAGCCAGAAATGAAGCTTTTCCGTTGAATCCTTTCCCTCCCAGCTTACTTCATTCGTAACCCTTGCACCCCTTGATGGAACACAGTTTGTGAAACTGACTGCTTCAATACCAGGGATTGTCAACAGGTCAGCCCTGAAACCAGAGGAATGACTTTTCAGATTATTCGTGTTATCGATAATTATTAGCTTGTCCTTGTCTACCCCTACATCATAACTGCGCATGTAACTGTCCTGAGTCCTGATAATTATTATGCAAATTATGAGAACCATCACTATAATGAACTGAAATACAATGATACCCTGCTGGAGAATACCTTTTCTGCTGCTCTTTATAATTTCTCCTCTTATTGCACTGAGCGGATCTGAGGAAGCAAGGAACAGTGATGGAATTAGTCCGGAGATAAGGGCAGTCAGAATTGTAATCAATATGAGAAATGCCGTCATATCGAATTTCAGAAGATGAAAGAATATGTTAAAGCTGAACATCCTGTTGAACCCGGCTACAAGAATTTTTACAAGTATTATCGCAGTTAACAGGCTCAGAATGGTCAATATAAGAGTCTCTCCAAGGAAATGAAGGACAATTGCCGCCCTGTCAGAACCCAGAACCTTTTTTATACCGGTTTCCTTATATCTTCTGAAGTTCATGGCTAGTGCGAGGTTCATAAAATTTGAGCATGCAATCAACAGGATAAGGAATCCTATTGAACCAATTATTACGATGTTTTGCATCTCTTTCCAGACTCTTTTCCCTCCGGCATAGTTATAAAGGATCTGTTCACTCATGGGAAACAGAAACAGTTCCTGGTTCAGTGTCGTTTCCTGGCTCTTTATAAGATCCCTGATCTTGTTTTCAACTTGTTTGCGGCCGATATTGTCTTTAAGCAGTATCCATGTCCTGTTTGCTGTGGCCCCCGGTTCGGCTGCCCATTTATTTTCCGACATGAATCTTGAAAATGGAATTACAAAATCAAAGTGCATACTTGATTGGCGCGGAGCATCCCTGAATACTCCGGCAACATTAAATGCATCTGTTTTATCACCATTTTTTAAAATCAAAGATTCCCCTATACAATCTTTTTTCTTGAAAAACTTAAGTGCCATACTTTCTGATATCGCTATTGAATTCATGTCAGAAAGAATTTTTTGACCGCCTGCCCTGACGATAGGGAAAGTAAAAACTCTGAAAAAACCGGTGTCGGCATAGAAACCTTTCTCAGTAAGCTTTATGTCACCGGCCTTAAATTCAAAGTCACGTTCAGCAACCCTGACCATATCCGTAATTTCGGGTGCATTCACCTTAAGAAGGTCTGTTAAGGAAGCTGAAAGATATTCTTTCGGGAAGCGGTCGCCGTTAAAGAAAGTCACATAAGCTTCAACAGCAAATAGGCGCTTATAGTTATAATGGAACTTATCGTAGCTGAGTATATACTGAATGTAGAGGCATATCACTATTGAACAGGAGAGTCCGAATGTAAGGCAGAAATAATTCAGCAATGCATAAGTTTTGTTCCGCAACAGATGGCGGATGGCTGTTCTGAAGAAATTCTTTACCATAATGATCAAATTTTATAGAGACAAAGAAATGTACCGGCTCCGGGATTTTCAAAAGCGATATACTACAATGGTGTTTTAAAAGATAAGCCCTATAAAACTATCTGCGAAACAGTATTTTCAACCACCTGTTACAGGTCGCCTGTTTTATTTAACTTTAGAGAATAACATTTTATAAAAAAATTATGAAGAGGAAGATATTATTACTCGCCTTACTGCTTTCCCTGATGGCCGGCTCATTTGCCCAGGCACCAGATAACAGCAGGCAGGCTCAGGATACTGAAAAAGAAAAAGCTAACAAAAAAGCGCAACTCGACAAAATGCTCAGTGACTGGCCCAATCTCTCAAGGTTTCGTTCGGATAATGAAAAAATAGGATTACCGGCTGCCGGAGAAAAGAGGGTCGTCTTCATGGGCAATTCCATTACCGAAGGCTGGAAGAGAATTGATAGTTCCTTCTTTAATGGCAGGCCTTATATCAACAGGGGCATCAGTGGCCAGACGACTCCGCAGATGCTTGTCAGGTTCAGGCAGGATGTTATAAATCTGGATCCGGCTGCAGTTGTGATACTCGCCGGGATTAACGATATAGCAGGAAATACCGGTCCCAGTACTCTTGAAATGATTGAAGACAATCTGGCCTCTATGGCAGAGCTGGCTTTATCAAACGGAATAAAAGTGGTAATCTGTTCCGTTTTGCCGGCATATGACTTCCCATGGAGGCCGGGTCTGCAGCCTGCCGAAAAAGTTGGAAGCCTTAATAAATGGATCAGGGATTATACAGAGAAAAAGGGATTGATTTATGTTGATTTCTTTTCACCGATGGCTGATGACCGGAAAGGTCTTAAGCCCGTCTATTCATCCGATGGAGTGCATCCTAACCTGGAAGGCTACAGAGTGATGGATCCGCTTGTGGAAAAGGCAATTCAGGATGCCATTAAATAAAAGGGAGACCGGGATCCGGAGGTTCCGGCCAGATGTGGTCAGTCAGCAGGTTTTTTTACATGTAGAATCGGCGGGTTGGTAATTCCTGTTAATAGATGAAACAAATCTGCATTTGACCATTAAATGAATGTCATTCATAAAACCTTACAAATATGAAATACGAGTTTTTGTCAATTGCGCTCCCGAAGGATATTGGTGAAAAGATGCGTCAGCCAGAGTGTGATGAGCTGAACAGGTATTTCCAGGATGGCTGGGAATTCGTCGATAGTGTTTGCCAGACAGTCAGCGCTTCAGCAGGTAGATTCTACGGATCGGTCTTTGTTATCTTAAAACGGGAGGAAAAGTAAATACCGGAATCAGAAGTTTCAGGAGATAGAATATTTTTGTGCAAGGGAAATATGATTACAGCTTGAAAACGAGTATTCTACATTATATTCTATTGACAATCATTGCTGTGTCACAGTACGGGTGCAGGAAAGGTAATGACAAAATTGACAAAGGGTATCCTACCCATGAGGAGCAGGCGGCACGAGTCAATGATTTTCTCGATATTATCGGGATAGGCGGCCATGCCGGAGAGAACATCACTCCAAACCTGAATGTTCAGCTGGTTGTGGCAAATCTGAAATTTATCGGCGCCCGCAAATACCGCGATGATCTAAATGCAATTAATCCATGGCAGATAGCTGTACTGCAGGCTCTTGCCAATGAGGGGATAAAACTGATCGCAACACCTCCTAACACCGGGAACCAGACAACACCTTATACTCTGGTAGTACCTGACCTGCTGACTGCTGTCAGGATGTGGAATAATCTTGCCCCTGGCGCCCTGCTGGCAATAGAGGGCCCGAACGAACCCTTTAATTTCCCGGTAACATATAACGGTTACCAGGGTGGCGGGCCATCAGGGTCTTTCCTCCCGGTAGCAAATTTTCAGAAGGATTGGTATGCAGCGATCAAAACTGATTCTGCGCTGAGAAATGTTCCGGTCTGGTCAGTGACAGGGACTGGCAGAGAGGAAGATAATGCCGGCCTTCAATTCCTGGAAGTACCGGACAACGCAAATACAATCATGCCGGCAGGCATCAGATTCTCAGATGCTTTAAACATGCATGTATATACCGTGTTTTATAATAGTCCTGCAAGTGTCGACCCGGCAGGCAACCACTTTGATGAACAACTTACAGGCGAATTCGTAAATACCTACCGGCATCATTTTTCAGGATATTCACTTGAACAAGCTAAAGCTATGCCTAAGGTAATAACGGAATTCGGCTATCATACAAATGGAACAGCAGGACCGAAAGTAGATCTGGCAACACAGGCAAAAAATATCGCAACCGGACTCTTAAATGCCTTTGTACAGGATTATTCCGTTGTCTGTATTTACGAACTCTACGATCTGGGAGACGGGTTTGGAATTTTCACTTTCACAGGGTCACCGCGCGCTTCTGCGAATTATCTGCATAATCTGACAACCATCATGGCGGATTCTGGTGAGAGTTTTGCGACATTCTCACCGGGCAGCCTGAGCTTTTCTATTTCAGGTATGCCTTCTACCGGAATGTACAGGCTGTTTCAGAAATCTGATGGTCACTTTCTGCTGGTGCTCTGGAATAATGTAATTAATTATGACCTTAATGCCCAAAAGCCTGTTACCATCGCCCCGGTCAGAGTCACCATCTCGACGGGTGCTTCAAAAGCGAATATGAAAATTTTTGATATTACTGCCGGTACTCAGGCCACTTGTGGGGTAACCAATGCAACCGGCATCTCTTTTTTGCTTACAGATTACCCGCTTATTGTCGATATTCTGCCCGGCTTCTGAAACCTGATTCTCTGGCCTCCCCGGCGGGTCAAATTGCTATAACCAATGGTTTATATGCACCTTACCTGAAACGTCTCCAACATGGCACTTGTTGCAGACCGGCGTAACCCTGGGATCAACAGGCTTAAATGTATGTGAATCGTGGCAGTCAATACATCCAAAACCCTGATGATTTTTTGCAACAAATGACCGGCTGTCACCACCCTGGGGTCCAAGATTTACTCCACCAACAATTACTTCCGGATCACCGCCCTGATCTGCAGGATCGTGGCATGAACTGCAAAGTTTTGTAGCCTGTGCTGAAAGGGTTGTCTGATCAGGGAAGACGTAAGTAGTAATAGTACTCGTGGACATGTCAAGCACACTCTGATAAGCATCGGGTAAGTCTGATACTGAAGTGTAACCGGCATTCCACTGTCCATCAAGAAGTGAACCATATTTTGCCAGTTTATCTTTGTTTGTAGCGGAGGGGTTATGGCATACCTCACACTTTGTTGCCTGCCAGTCGGAGGCGTTCATAGCGGTCCATGTTCCTGCAGGAGATCCAATTGTATCCAGCGGGCTTACAAAGTGAGCCACTCCCAATTTATACTGGAATGTAGAATGACATTTCAAACAATCATCCTTGAGTAATTCAGAAGTGTTATGACCAGCATTGGTCAGAACATCTGCAACAGAGGCGGCATGTAAATTGTCCGAACTGGCCCATTGAGTTTTTTCGGTCGTATGGCAATTACCGCATGCTGCATTAGCTACATGAGGATTTTCATCCTTCTTACAGGAGGCAACCAGTACCATTGCCACAAATGCAAACAGGATCTTTTTCATATTTATTATCAGTTAGGTCACAATTATAGAAACTATGAAAGTTACGAACTAAATCCTGTTCCGAAACAATAATTTCAGTAAGAAATCATCATAATTATCATGTTTCAGGATATTCTGATTATCTGCTGGAGCTAGATTAGTCTGATCAACAAAAAAGGGCCGGAGTGGAAAATAGTCTCGACCCTGAGCAAGGTATTGACCAGACGATCACATATATAAAATTGAAAAGTAGGATGCTTTGCCTAAAGTATAACTGTTTTTAAGAATTTTTTGCAGAATTAAAGTCTACGTGATTTAATGATTGGCCTTGAAGCTCATAAATATAAGTTTTATCACTTGGGGTTTGGGGAAAGTGTAACCAGATCTAATCTCTCAAAAGCCAATGAAAGACATAATTACAGAATATTTGAGGAGTTTGCCTATCATCTGATAGACGAGGCCAGACGGGTTACTACAGTAAAGAACTTTGATTTGAATATTAAATCAAACGTATAGGTCTGCATGATCAATGTAAAGACATGGAAGGTAGAGCAGCTTTGGCCAATTGCTCCGGGTGAAGAGCCAAGCGGTCTTGCCCTTGATAAGGAGACTCATCGTCTTTTCAGTGCCACAAGCAAGCTTATGGTCATACTTGATTCAGAAACAGGAAAGGTAGTCACTACTCTTCCTACCGGAGACCGCGTAGATGGAGCGGGCTTTGACCAGGTGCTAAAAAGAGCTTACAGCTCCTGTGGTGAAGGTGTTTTAACAGTTATCCAGGAAGAAAATAAAGATTCTTTTAAGGTCATTGCAACTGTACCTACACAGGCTGGTGCAAGAACCATTTCAGTAAGTTCAAAGACCCACAGGATCTACCTGCCTACTGCTGAATTCGGACCCACTCCCGAGAAAAATGCTGATAACCCCAGGCCTCGTCCGACAGTGAAACCGGGCTCATTTACAGTTCTTGTTGTTGAACCGGGGAAATAGATCCCGCGCAGCATAAATCTAAATCCATTCATTCCGGGTAATAACCGGGGGGATGGATTTTTTATTTCTGAGAAGCCCCATCATCAAAGACAAAATTTAAGAATGAAAAGCCAAACCATTCTGTTAATCAGAAGAAGAATATCAGCCTCCTTCTGAGGCTTTCTTCTTTTCAGGAGTGAACCTAAGGAATGGATCTGCCATTTGGTCAAAAAAAAATTATTTGTAATACATTAAATACTAACTTTCATCCAATTATCTCGTTTTTAAGTTATAATACCAACTGTTATGAAAGCAAAACTCCTTCTTTCAGTATTTTTATCATTTGTCTTTTATATTCTGTCTGCGCAGGTACCGCAGGGTATAAGCTACCAGGCCATTGCAATTGATGCATCCACAAGCCTGCCCCTGAAGGGTGTAACAATACAGGTAAAAATTATTTTGCTTTCAGATACTGTGACGAATACTGTTGTCTGGGAAGAGTTGCATAATCCTGTTCAAACAAATAAAAACGGTCTTTTCAGCCTAGTTGTAGGTACGGGTGTCAGGCAATCAGGGTCAGCGTTGACATTCAGCGATATTGACTGGACAAAATCCAATATCTATATCAAAACGCAGATCTATTATCCCGATTCATGGAAAACTTTTAGTGCATCACAGCTCTGGTCTGTACCATACTCCATGGTTGCAGGTGGTATCGGGGGCACAGTACCGCAACTCAGTGTTGCAGGAAATACATCCGCAATGGACTCAGCACTTTTTGTTGTAAGGAACAATAAGGGGCAGATCGTATTCGCAGTTTACAACGAAGGGGTAAGGATCTATGTAAGTGATACTCTTACAAAAGGAGCAACTAAAGGTGGCTTCGCGATCGGAAGCTTTAACACTTCCAAAGGGGCATCTCAGCCACTATTTATTGTTGGTCCCGACAGCATCCGCGGTTATGTGGCGCCAAACGCAGGTAAGGGCGCAGTAAAAGGCGGTTTTGCCATTGGTAGTTTTAATACTTCAAAATCCTCGGATCAGAAATTACTTACAGTAAGCCAGGACAGTATTAGGATATACATAAACGATATTGCCAAAGCTGTCAAAGGGGGGTTTGCAATAGGAGGATTTAATACTTCCAAAGGCTCAAGGGTAAATTACCTGAGAGTGACTGACGACAGCACAAGAATAGTCACCGCTGATACTCTGAAAGGCTTTGGCGTAAGTAATCTTTCATCTGGCAATACACCTGGATACCTCAGACTGACTCCTTCAAATTATTTTATTGGTCACCAGGCCGGGAAAAGTATAACAAATGGATTATACAATTCATTTTTAGGTTATCAAACGGGTATGCTTGATAAAAGCGGTAGCAGGAATGTTTTTCTTGGATATCATGCCGGACTCTCAAATGATACCGCATCATTTAATGTTTTCATAGGAAATGATGCCGGATACTCAAATACCTTTGGTCATTTCAATGCTTTTCTGGGCTACCAGAGCGGTTATACAAATACAACAGGATCGAGCAACCTTTTTATTGGCTACCAGAGCGGTTATAAAAATAACTCAGGTAATTACAATTCTTTTTTAGGGTACAGGTCTGGCTATGCTAATTCTGACGGGATAAGCAATTCATTCCTTGGAAGCTATAGCGGGACAAATAATACGATAGGCAGCAACAATACCTATGTCGGATACAATACCGGTTTCTCGAATACAACCGGGTCTGCCAATAGCTTTATCGGAACCAACAGTGGTTATTCCAACACCTCCGGATCAGACAACGTTTTTGTAGGTCCCCAGACAGGATACCTGAATAACAGCGGGAGTTACAATATTCTGATCGGGTACCAGTCGGGATACAGCAATAACGGGGACAACAACGTATTTCTCGGGTTTCAGTCAGGACACGGGAACACCTCTGGTTCAACAAACGCGTTTATGGGGTACCAGGCAGGATATGCAAATACAACAGGCTATTCGAATGTCTTTATAGGCAACACCTCGGGCCTGACTAATACAGCGGGATATTCGAATGTTTTTATTGGTAACGCCTGTGGCATGAATAACACAACCGGCAACAGTAATGTGGCAATAGGAGACCAGGCCGGTTATTCAAACACTACAGGGTGGAATAATTTATTTATCGGAACAATGGCAGGTTACAGTACTGAATCCAGTAATAATACTATCCTGGGAATCCAGGCGGGGAAGAATAATTCTTCAGGGAGTGCAAATGCATTTATAGGCTTCAATTCAGGTCTGTTCAATACATCGGGTAATGCAAATACTTTCGTTGGTATGAACGCTGGATACAGTAATACCACAGGAGCAGAAAATGTTGAAGTCGGGGAATATGTAGGTTTATGGAGCGGTGCAAATTCCAATCAGAATGTATTTATCGGGGTGGAGGCCGGCTTTTATACAAACGCTGGCGGAAATGTAATGATAGGCTGGACCGCCGGCATGCAGAATTCAACAGGAAATTATAACAGTTTTTTAGGCTATGCAGCAGGCCAGCAAAATACAACAGGTTACAGTAATGTATTCATGGGTTTACAAACCGGTTTAACAAATACTTCCGGATCGCAGAATACGCTTATCGGGTCTAACTCCGATGTCACCTCGGGAGCGCTGATAAATGCCTCCGCGTTTGGTTTTCAGGCGCTTGTAAACGCCAGTAACAAAGTTGTTATTGGCAACAGCAATGTAATCTCCATTGGTGGCTATGCAGCATGGACAAATTACTCCGACATAAGGTTGAAAGAGAATATTGTCTATAAGGAAGATCTGGGCCTTGACTTTATCAACAGGCTCAGGACCGTCTCATTCAATTACATTTCAGATAGCGGCAAACGAAGACACGACGGGCTGATAGCCCAGGATGTTGAGCGGGTACTTGGTGAGCTTAACCTTGGTTTCAGCGGACTGATAACTGATGAGGATAAGGATCATACACTGAACCTTGCTTACGGGGATTTTGTCATTCCGCTTATCAATGCGGTAAAGGAACTGGATAAAAAAGACCTGTATCAAAAAAAGGAGCTGGAATTTTATAAGTCTGAGAATGACAATCTGAGATCCCAGCTAAAGGCTCTTCAGGGCAAAGTTGATCAGATTGAAGAAATGCTTACAAATAGCGGAATAAAATAGATCTCACGGAATAGGCTCATCCCGCTCTCACACTCACTATTTTTTATACTCAACGGACTGCCATGAATTTCCTGTAACATCGGTATTTACCTTTTTACACCAGGAGGCGGATACCCTTTTGAAGGATCATCCAGAACCAGGATCCAGTCGAGGTTTTCCCCGGGCGTGGGGCTCATAAATGTCTGGGTTCCCGAGGCAGGATATTTTGTTATCCGGGTAGCTTCTCCATTTCTCGGATTGTACCACCAGGCAGTTACTTCTTTTCCCCTGATCGCATCCATTTTTATGGTGAATTTCCTTCCGACAGGAACATAAACCATAATGAAAGAACCTTCCTGATCGCGGGTTGCAATGAAGGAGTATGCACCCGCCCCCGGGACTGCCGACCTGTAATGATCAGGAACTATTACAGAATTGTCCGGAATTCTTGTCAGGAACGGCCTTGATTCAAGCAAAAGACGCGCATAGACCATCTGTTGGGCCCCTGGCTGATCTAAAGCTTCATACCATGGCATAAGTGGACGATTTACAGGTTCCCGTGCCGGGGTCCAGAATTGCCACACTGAGTGGTTGCCGTATGAATGGCCGCATGCTCCGCTAAAGAGATCCCAGTAAAGTGGTCTTCTGACATCTGCTGCCATCGAATGGCCAAAATGGTCCGGATCGAAGTTAACAGGATGGTCCTCGTACAATGGTTCTGCATCAATCACAGGCTTAACGGGTTTGAGCATGTAATCCTCAGCCGTTAAGTAATATCGATCCGTATAACTCTGGCCATGACCATTCTGTCTCATATTGAAATCCAGCCAGGGTTCATTTTGAAAATATTTGGAAGATCCCTCTCCTCCGGTAGGATGAAAGCTTATAAGATGTTTGCCGCCGTCACCTTCTTTTAATCCCCGGGCCATAGCTATGATTATTTGCCTGTGGGTTTCGGTCTCGATTGGTCTGTCACCACCCAGGATCCAGATGATATTTGGAAGATCTTTATATCTGTTTCCAAGAAACCTGCCATATGCCCTGGCATTTTCAGGATTGAAAATCTCCGGACCGACCCCCCATTTCCTGTTCCATTTATCCCCCCATGTTGGCAAAAGGCCCATGCAGATCCCTTTTTCGGCAGCTTTCTTTATAACCCAATCCACATGTTCAAAGTAAGATTCATTTGGTTTAAGGGGATCGTTGTCTGAAAGAGGCAGTTTCCCATCCGCGTTTGGCGTAAGCAGACCATCCAGTTCACCCAGGATCACAGTCTGAATCACTGTAAACCCTTTAGCCCTCCTGTTTTCAAGATATTTTTCAGTTTCCTCCTTTGTGAGGCGATGTAAAAGCTCCCACCCCGTGTCGCCCAGGTAGAAGAATGGAGTTCCATCCTCATGAACAATATACCTTTTGTTATCCGATATTTTCAGCCCTCCATGCCTGAAGTCCGCTGATACGCCTTTCCACAGATAACCTTGAGCCAGAAGATTATATTGTCCAATCAATAAAAAGCAAAAGAATATAACGGATTTTTTCATTTTCTGTTCCCGGGTTAATTTCACTTGTCCTGAATGTATGCCATCAAACCACTTAGCTCATTTTAGGACAGAAGCCATTGTGAAGATATTAAAAGTTTGGTAGCATGTAACTTATTAACTTCATACTAAACATTAAGTTTTTTAAAATCAACCTGAAGGCAATATAATAAGGCAAGTAAATATCAAGAGGATAAAGAAAGTGTGAATCCTCATTCGCCACCTGCTCCGCGAAGGCTACGCAGGTCGAAGAAGGCTATGTAGGACAAAGTGTGAGTTTGAGTGTGGAGCGTGAAGAAAAAAGAGCGAGTGTGTCGTTCGT
>JBBIIS010000004.1:0-6437 GCA_037446375.1 Bacteroidota bacterium
TTAGCCTTCCGCTTTTCTGAATCGCAATTTTTAGTTTGTCCATTTTTTCCATTTAGTGTCTGGTAAACAGCGGTAAATAAAAAACCCGGCTGATTTACTCAGACGGGTTTCAGATATAAATATTATTAAATGCATATCGTCATCCTCTCGCCTGAGAGCAGGTAAAATGATGATGGTGATGTAATTGCATTGTTTTCATAATTGTTTATCCGGTACAAATATACTAATATTACTAATTTAAACAAAAATAATCCATGGATTGTTCAACCTCACAGATGATTAACCTATATTTTTTGCTACCCAGTCACCTACCTCAGATGTTGATCTTGGATTTGTCCTGTTAAGATCCTCCGTTGCATAATTCTCCTCAATCGACCTGGTTACAGCGCTTCTGATCGCTCCTGCCTCTTTCAGGAGATTGAATGATGTTTCGAACATCATAGCAACGGAAAGGATAGTTGCCAGAGGGTTGGCAATGTTTTTGCCAGCAGCCTGGGGGTATGAGCCATGTATGGGTTCGTAAACAGATGTCAGAAGACCGACAGATGCTGAGGGAAGGAGCCCCATTGATCCGGTTATTACACTTGCTTCATCGGATAGGATATCGCCAAACATATTTTCTGTTACGATCACGTCAAATCTGGCCGGATTCTGGATAAGCTGCATTGCTGCGTTATCCACGAACATAAATTCCATTGTGAGCCTGGGAAAATCTTTCGCAACCTCCTGTGCAGTTTCGCGCCAGAGCCTTGAAGTGGCAAGTACATTCGCCTTATCGACTACCATTATCTTCCTGCTGCGTTTCATTGCCATCTCACAGCCGAGCCTTACTATTCTTTCTACCTCCATCTTTGTGTACACACATGAGTCGTAGGCAGTTTTCCCGTCTTCAGATCTGCCCTGCGGCTTTCCGAAATAGATACCGCCTGTAAGTTCCCTGACCATCACAAGATCTACTCCCTCAACGAGTTCCTTCTTAAGCGGAGATTTATCTGCGAGAGCCTTGTACGTTGCAACAGGTCTTATATTTGCAAAAAGTCCAAGCTCTTTTCTCATGGCAAGAAGCCCCTGTTCAGGTCTTACTTTCGCCTTTGGATCGTTATCATACTTTGGGTCGCCTATCGCTCCGAAAAGTACTGCATCGGATGATTTGCAGATGTTCAGTGTCTCCCCGGGAAGAGGATTACCCGTCTTATCAATCGCAACTGCCCCGACAAGGGCATAAGTGAATCTAAATGTGTGACCGAATTTTTTCCCGACAGCTTCAGTAACCTTTACTGCCTGTTCAATAATTTCAGGTCCGATTCCATCGCCCGGTAAAACTGCGAGATTATAGTTCATGTGATATTTCCGTTAAAGTTTTTATTCATGTCCCTTTTTCGTTATTGTTAATTATATTAAGCATTTTTTCTGTAGCCTTAATAGCAGATTCCGTCTGGTCGGCATCAAGACCTTTTGTCCTGAATTCCAATCCATTGTTTTTCCATGATATTACTGTTTCAACAAGTGCATCTGTTCTTCCTCCCGGAGGGATGGTGACAATATAATCTGTAAGGACAGGAAGCTCCATGTTAAGCTTTTCATAAATTTTTCTCAGGGCCATCATGAAAGCATCGTACTGGCCGTCGCCCGATGATGAATCTTCATATACCTTTCCGTCGATCTCGATCTGAACACTTGCAGTCGGTCTCATTCCGAAAGACAGCGAGAGAGAGTAGTTCTTAATAAATACCCTGTAAGTTATCTGTTCGGCACCCAGGACGTCAGCGATAATAAATGGCAGATCCTCGGTCGTTACGTTTTCTTTCTTATCGCCAAGTTCAATTACCCTCTGGGTAACCTTAGCCAGCGATTCAGCGCTGAGATTTAGTCCGAATTCCTCAAGGTTTTTCCTTATAGTTGCTTTTCCTGCCATCTTGCCGAGGGCATACTTCCTTTTCCTTCCGAACCTCTCCGGAAGAAGGTTATTGAAATAGAGATTATCCTTACTGTCTCCGTCGGCATGGATGCCAGAAGTCTGGGTAAAAACGTTCTCACCTGTAACAGGTTTGTTAACGGGGATCCTTATCCCGCTATATGATTCAACAACCTGGCTGACCCTTGTCAGTTCAGATTCTTCAATTCCGGTCTCAGCTTCAAAATGATCGCGAAGGATAGCGATAACACTTGCGAGAGGTGCATTGCCGGCTCTCTCTCCAAGTCCGTTTATCGTGGTATGAACTCCATGAACGCCTGCCTTTGCAGCCGCAAAAACATTAGCAGCAGCAAGGTCATAATCGTTATGTGCATGAAAATCAAAACGGAGCTTAGGATACCTCTCAATAATTTTTTTGCAGAATTCAAACGTCTGGTCGGGGTTAAGAATTCCAAGCGTGTCGGGAAGCATGAATCTTGATATCGGCTCTTCTTTAAGTGCATCGATCATAAAATACACATAATCTTCAGAGCTTATCATACCATTGGACCAGTCCTCGAAATATATGTTGGCACTTATTCCCATCTGCTGTCCTCTGTTGATAACATATTTTATGTCGCTTACATGCTGTTCACGTGTTTTGCGCAACTGCTTCTCGAGATGACGCTGAGAACCTTTACACAGGAGGTTTACCACTCTTGCTCCGGATCTGTATATCCAGTCGAGCGAAGTATCTCCATCCACAAAGCCAAGAACTTCAATTTTATTAAGGAGACCATTCTGTGAAGCCCATTCGGCTATTTTGCATGTCGCGTCGAACTCGCCCTCTGAAACCCTTGCAGATGCAACCTCAATGCGGTCTACCTTTACATCGCGAAGGAGGAGGGAGGCAACATGCAGCTTTTCGACGGGTGAATACGACACTCCCTGGGTCTGTTCACCATCGCGAAGCGTTGTATCCATTATTTCAATTCTCATCCCGGACACCCTTTCTTTTCTCGAACTCAACGATCTTGTCCTTCATATTAATAAGATAATCAATATCATCGAGTCCCTTTATCAGGCATTCCTGCTTGTAGGGATTGATCTCAAATGAATATGATTCCCCTGTCGATGGGATTTCAAGTTTGCGCTCTTCAACATTGACCTTCACCTTTGTTTCAGGCTTAAGCTTAATAAGTTCTATAAGGTTTCTTACTGCATGCTCAGGGATCACAACTGGCAGCAGGCCGTTGTTAAGAGAATTATTTCTGAAAATATCTGCAAAAAAGCTGGATACAACTACTCTGAAGCCGTAATCATAAACGGCCCATACTGCATGTTCCCTGCTGGATCCGCAACCAAAGTTTTTGCCTGTGACGAGGATCCTGCCCGAGTATTTTTTGTCATTCAGAACAAATTCAGGATTTGGCCTGCCATCCTTCGAATAACGCCAATCGCGGAAAAGATTAGCGCCGAATCCATCCCTTGATGTGGCACTGAGGAACCTTGCAGGAATTATCTGGTCGGTATCGATATTTTCAAGAGGAAGCGGAACGCATGATGATTCCAGTTTATTGAGTTTTTCCTTTGCCATCTCTGATTGTAATTTGAATTAGTATTAAAGCAACTCCCTGGGATCAGTTATTTTCCCGGTAACTGCAGCAGCAGCTGCCGTAAGAGGACTGGCAAGAAGCGTTCGTGCACCCGGGCCCTGCCTTCCCTCAAAATTCCTGTTTGAAGTTGAAACAGCATATTTCCCGGCTGGAATTTTATCTTCATTCATTGCCAGGCAGGATGAACAGCCCGGTTGTCTGAGCTCAAATCCTGCCTCATTAAGAGTTTTAAGCAGTCCCTCCTTCGCGATCTGCTCCTCAACCATTTTTGATCCGGGAACAAGGAGTACATTTACGCCTTCAGCTTTCTTCTTACCCTTCACGAGTGACGTGAAAGACCTGAAATCTTCAATTCTTCCGTTTGTACAGCTCCCGAGGAAAACATAATCTATTTTATGGCCGGCAAGCGATATGCCAGGTTTAAGGCCCATGTAATCAAGTGCTTTCAGATAGGATTCCGCTGCTTTTTGATCTGCCCTGTCGGCTTCGGGTATAGACTCATCAAGCGGAAGTGCCATGCCGGGATTTGTACCATACGTGATCATCGGCTTAATAAGCCTGACATCGATATTTACCTCCTTGTCAAAGATTGCGTCCTGATCTGTATTAAGGTTATTAAGTGATTCCAGGTTCTTTTCAGCATCGGGATGCTCCCTGAAATATTTTGTCTTCTTCAGATAATCATAAGTCACCTGGTCAGGCGCTATCAGTCCACCGCGGGCACCCATCTCAATGCTCATATTGCAGATCGTCATCCTGGCCTCCATGCTGAGGCTTCTGATTGTTGATCCGCTGTATTCTACAAAATAGCCGGTTGCCCCGCCCGCTGTAAGTTTTGCAATAATATACATTATAATATCCTTCGATGTAACGCCTTTCCCGGGGTCCCCTTCGATGTTTATCCGCATTTTTCCGGGCTTTTTCTGCAATACGCACTGGCTTGCGAGAACCATTTCAACCTCGCTGGTGCCTATGCCGAATGCAACAGTACCAAATGCACCATGAGTTGAGGTATGGCTGTCACCACAGACAATAGTCATTCCCGGTCTCGTAAACCCAAGTTCGGGGCCGATAACATGAACAATACCATTGTATCCGTGATTCAGACCGAAAAGCCCGATGCCATGTTTATCACAGTTCTCCTTCAGCCTTTGTACCTGGTTCCTCGAGAGTTCATCCTTTATGGGAAGATGCTGATCCTTTGTAGGAGTGTTATGGTCAGCGGTGGCAAGTGTCTGTGAAGGCCTGAAAACAGGGACTCCGCGATCTTCGATGCCTTTAAAGGCCTGAGGACTCGTCACCTCATGTATAAAATGCTGGTCAATATACAATACATCGGGTCCGTCCTTTATAGAATGTACAACATGTGCATCCCAGATCTTGTCGAATAGTGTTTTTGAGCTCATTTAATCTATTTTATTTTGGCCAGTGCATCTATAAATGCTTCCACAGATGCCGTTATTATATCACAGTTCGCAGAGAAGCCATAATAGATCTTTCCTTCATGCTCGACCTGGATATGGACTTTTCCGAGGTCATCGCTTCCTTGGGTAATTGCCTGTATAAGAAACTCTTCGAGAATGACAGATTTACTTATAAGCTGTCTTACAGCTGTGAATGAAGCGTCAATGGGTCCGTTACCCGTTGCAGTTGATGTGTGTACCTCTCCGTTTATCCGTACGCCAACGGTTGCAACAGGCATCAGCGTTTTTCCGCATGTAACCTGGAGGAGCTCAAGCTTCATGGGTTTTTCGCCACGGTAAACTTCGCCCGTAAGGATCCTTATATCTTCGTCATTGATCTCTTTCTTTTTATCGGCCAGCATCAGGAAGCGATGGTAGATATCATCGAGTTCTTCTTTCTCAAATTTAAATCCGAGAAGTTCAAGCCTGTGGCCCAGTGCCGCCCTGCCGCTTCGTGCGGTAAGAACAATTGTGGATTCCCGGATTCCGACCTCTACCGGGTCAATGATCTCATAATTCTCGCGGTTCTTAAGAACGCCATCCTGATGGATACCCGATGAGTGAGCGAAAGCGTTTTTGCCGACAATTGCCTTGTTAGCCTGAACAGGCATGCTCATGAGTCGTGACACAAGCCTGCTTGTAGGATAGATAAGCTTAGAATTTATATCTGTCCTGAGTTTAAGATCGTGATGGCTCTTTATGATCATTGCTATCTCTTCGAGGGATGTGTTTCCTGCCCGTTCTCCTATGCCGTTAATTGTTACCTCAACCTGTCTTGCGCCGTTTATGATTCCCATCATAGTATTTGCTGTTGCCATACCGAGGTCGTTGTGGCAATGTGTTGAAATGACTGCCTTATCTATGTTCGGAACATGGTCGATAAGATATTTAATCTTCGCTCCATATTCCTCGGGAAGGCAATATCCTGTTGTGTCGGGAATGTTCACGACAGTTGCCCCGGCTTTTATTACAGCTTCGATCACCCTTGCAAGATATTCATTCTCGCTTCTTCCGGCATCTTCAGCATAGAACTCCACGTCGTCGGTGAATTTCCTTGCATATTTTACGGCATCGGAAGCCCTCCTGATTATCTCTTCGGGGGTAGTCTTGATCTTATGCTGAATATGCATTGGTGAAGTACCTATACCAGTGTGTATCCTTTTCCTCTTTGCGTATTGAAGAGCTTCAGCTGCGACTTCGATATCTTTTTTAACGGCACGTGTTAATCCGCAAATAACAGGATTTGTAACGGCTTTGGAAATTTCAACAACTGAATTGAAATCTCCTGGGCTGGAGATCGGAAATCCAGCCTCAATCACATCAACCCCAAGTGCCTCAAGTGCAATCGCGACCTCAATCTTTTCAATTGTATTGAGCTGGCATCCGGGTACTTGTTCGCCATCCCTGAGGGTTGTGTCAAAAATTATGATTTTGTCGTTCATTATCAGATAGGATTAATTATGA
>JBBIIS010000004.1:6454-13255 GCA_037446375.1 Bacteroidota bacterium
TTTTCTCACTGCTGCACCAGCTTTCCACATCTCTGATTCGTGGAGCTCCTTAAGTTCAGCAGCAAGCTTAACGCGATAATCGGGCTGCCTGTTTGCCTCAATAGTGATCTTAGCTTCATTTCCTGTTTCAACACTTTCATATAGCTTGTCAAAGACCGGAGCAACTGCATCGCGAAACCTGTTTTTCCAGTCAAGGGCGCCCCTCTGAGCCGTTGTCGAACAGTTTGCATACATCCAGTCCATCCCATTCTCAGCAACAAGAGGGAGAAGGCTCTGCGAAAGCTCTTCAACAGTTTCGTTGAATGCCTCGGAGGGTGAATGTCCTTTTTTCCTGAGTAGGTTATACTGTGCTTCCATAATGCCGGCTATGGCTCCCATCAGAACTCCTCTTTCGCCTGTAAGGTCGCTGTAAACCTCTTTCTTGAAATCTGTTTCAAAAAGGTAGCCAGAACCCACTCCTATGCCTAATGCGAAAACCCTCTCTTTTGCCTTGCCCGTTGCATCCTGGTAGATCGCATAGCTTGAGTTTAGTCCCTTCCCGTCGAGAAATAGCCTGCGGAGTGAAGTGCCTGAACCTTTTGGGGCAATGAGAATCACATCAACATCCCTTGGAGGAACTATTCCGGTCTGATCGTTATATGTGATACCAAAGCCGTGAGAAAAATAGAGTGCTTTCCCGGACGAAAGGTGTTTCTTTACTGTCGGCCATGAAGCTATCTGTCCGGCATCGGAGAGAAGATACTGTATAATAGTTCCTTTTTTGCAGGCTTCTTCTATCTCGAAAAGGTTGGTTCCCTCTTTCCATCCGTCCTTAAGTGCCTTGCTCCATGAAGCTGAATCTTTCCTCTGACCGACTATGACCCTGAAGCCATTGTCTTTGAGATTAAGTGCCTGTCCTGGTCCCTGAACGCCATATCCTATTACAGCAATAACATCGTTTTTAAGAATCTCACGTGCTTTTGAAAGAGGAAATTCTTCCCTTGTTACTACATTCTCCAGTACCCCGCCGAAATCGATCTTTGCCATGATTTAAAATTTTATGATTAATATTAATTTACTAGATTAAAATCTCTGCCTCTTCCGTCCTGTAGCGATCTGCGGCATCCATTTCAAGCAGGTAGGCATTTAGTTCCTTGACCTGCTTTGTAATTGCAACTCTGCCTGATCTTACAAACTGAAGAACATTGTAAGGCTGAAGCTTCTCAAGAAGGTCAAGTATATCATCCTTCTGTCCCGTCTTTTCAATTACTATATACTCAGTTGTTATTTCAAGGAAGCGGGCATTGTGCGATCTGACGATCTTTTCGATTACATTACCCGACATAAGTGCCTTTGTTGGTACCTTGTACAGGGCAATCTCCTGGTAAACGATCTCATCAGTTGTGTGAACGAAAACTTTCAGCACATCAACAAGCCGCTCAAAAAGCTTTGAGACCTTTCTCACGAGGTCGGGTGTGGTCCTTACAACTATCGTAAGAAGATGAACCCCTTTAACAGCAGACTCGGAGGCTGTTATGCTGTCGATATTTATCTGACGCCTTGTAAGGATGATCGTTATCTGGTTCAGAATACCTATATGGTCTTCGGTGAACAATGATATTGTATATTCCTGGTTCATAGTTTTTCCTTTTGTGCTCAGTGTCCCTCTGGGGTTCTCCGTAATTCTCTGGTTTTGTTTATTATTACACAGAGAGGCACAAAGAAGACACAGATTTGCACAGGGTTAATTATTTATAATCATTTGTTATTAATATGTAAGTCTGACTTCAGCTACTGATGCCCCGGGAGTTACCATCGGGAAAACATTGGCCTCTTTCTCAACAGTTACATCCAGCAGGTAAGGTCCTTTTGAATCAAGCATGGCTCTAACGGCTGTTTCAAGGTCTTCTCTTTTAACAACCTTTCTTGAGGGTATACTGAATGCTTCTCCAATTTTTATGAAATCCGGATTCACAAGTTCGGTCATGGCATATCTCTTATCGAAGAACATATCCTGCCACTGCCTTACCATGCCAAGAAAGTCATTGTTAAGGATGACAATCTTAACGGGTATATTATACTGAAGAATAGTGCCAAGCTCCTGTATGGTCATCTGGAATCCTCCGTCGCCTATGAAAGTTATTACCTGGCTTCCGGGCTTGCCGACGCATGCGCCTACTGCTGCTGGGAGGCCGAAGCCCATGGTACCCATCCCACCTGATGTTACAAAGCTGTTAGGTTCACTGAATTTGAAATACCTTGCAGCCATCATCTGGTTCTGTCCCACATCGGTACAGACTATTGCATTTCCTTTTGTAAGATCGGAGATGGTCGTGACAACTTCACCCATTCTCAGGGCTCCTGAACCGGGCTTTGTTTCGGGTTTAATCACTATTTCATTTTCCTTCTTGTCGCATATTCTGAATTCTCTTATCCATTTTTCGTAAGAGTTCTTGTTTACGAGCGGAGTAAGATACTTCAGAACTTCACCGGCATCATTATTTATTTCTATATCAACAAGGACATTCTTGTTTATCTCCGACCTGTCAATTTCAATATGTATTATCCTCGCCTGTTTTGCATATTTTGAAATATTTCCCGTGACCCGGTCATCAAAGCGCATTCCGATTGCGATTATAAGATCAGCCTGGTTAGTAAGAAGGTTCGGAGCATAATTACCATGCATTCCGAGCATACCTGCATATAGGCGGTGGGCTGTCGGAAAGGCCGACAGTCCGAGCAGCGTAAGAGCTACCGGAATTCCCGTCTTCTCGGCAAATATCCTAAGATCATCCTGCGCACCCGATAGCAGAACCCCGTGTCCGGCAAGGATCAGAGGCCTTTCAGCGTGGTTAATAAGTATAGCTGCCGATTCTATTGCTTTCTTATTAAGAGGAATATGAGGATTGTAGCTTCTCAGATAGTCACATTTTTTGTATGAGAAATCAAGGCTTTTTTGCTGGGCATCTTTTGTAACATCAATTAAAACCGGTCCCGGCCGCCCTGATTTTGCAATATAAAATGCCTTTGAGACAGCGTCAGGGATTTCCTCAGGTGATTTCACCTGGCAGTTCCATTTTGTCACAGGCATCGAGACTCCAAGAATATCTGTCTCCTGAAATGCATCTGTTCCAATAAGATTTGAAACAACCTGGGCAGTAATAAAAACCATCGGGACTGAATCGAGATAGGCATTGGCAATGCCTGTTACAAGGTTAGTTGCACCTGGTCCGGAGGTGGCAAGGCAGACGCCAGTCTTCCCCGTTACCATAGCGTAGGCCTGAGCCGCATGAGCTGCACCCTGTTCATGACGCGCGAGGTAATGCCTGATCTGATCTTCATAATCGAAAAGCTTGTCATAAAATGGCATTATAGCACCTCCCGGATATCCGAAAACTGTATCAACGCCTTCAGCAAGTAATGCCTTTACAAGTGCTTCAGCTCCAGTTATCTCAACTGAGCCTTTCATTTTCACGGATTGACTGTTGTTATTTGAATCCATAATACTCTTTTAAAATTTAAATCATCCTTACTGCACCTTTATCGGCCGAACTGACTAGTGATGCATACGCCTTAAGCGCTTTTGAAATTGTACGATCTCTTGATGTTGGTTTATACGCATTTTCGCCCTTCTCCTCTTCCTGAAGTCTTCTTTTTTCAAGTTCTTCAGCGGTGACTATTATATTAATCTGGCGTGCGGATATGTCAATTATTATTCTGTCGCCGTTTCTTATAAGAGCTATCTCGCCACCGGCTGCAGCTTCGGGGGAAACATGTCCGATCGATAATCCTGATGTTCCGCCTGAGAACCTGCCGTCGGTTATCAGGGCGCATTTTTTCCCAAGGCCCTTTGATTTAAGGTATGAAGTAGGATAGAGCATCTCCTGCATCCCGGGTCCGCCTCTGGGTCCTTCATACCTTATCACTACTATGTCGTCAGCGACGATTGCATTGTTAAGAATTGCTTCAACTGCCGAATCCTGTGATTCGAAAACAACAGCTCTCCCGGTAAACAGATAAAGGGAAGGATCGACTCCCGCTGTTTTAACAATGCAGCCATCCTTTGCTATATTGCCGTAAAGAACCGATAATCCGCCCTCTGTGCTATATGCATTTTCAACATTTCTTATGCATCCTTTTTCCCTGTCGGTGTCGCACTTTTCGTAGAGCTTTGTATTGAATCCTGATTCAGTACTTCTTATAAGCGATGGGGCCGAACGGAAAAAATCCCATGCCTCCTGTAATGCTGATCCTCCAAGTATATCCCAGTCTGAGATGGTCTTCTTAAGCGTTGGATTGTCGACGCTCGTTACTGATGTGTCTATCAGTCCGGCCCTGTCGAGTTCACCAAGTATTCCAGGTATTCCTCCGGCCCTGTTCACATCCTGAACATGGTAGGATGAGCTTGGGGCGACCTTGCAGATATTCGGGACTTTCCTCGAAAGATCGTCTATATCCTTCATGGTAAAATCAACTCCGGCTTCATGTGCGATCGCAAGCAGGTGAAGAACCGTATTTGTAGAGCCTCCCATTGCTATATCAAGAGACATTGCATTTAAAAATGCCTTACGTGTGGCTATTGACCTCGGGAGTACGGATTCATTACCCTCAAAATAGTACTTGCCTGCTATATCGACAATCGCAGCAGCAGCCTTCTCAAAGAGGACCGTTCTGTTTCTGTGCGTTGCAAGATCAGTTCCGTTGCCTGGGAGTGCCAGACCAAGGGCTTCATTAAGGCAGTTCATCGAATTTGCCGTGAACATGCCCGAGCATGACCCGCATGTAGGACAGGCCGACTTTTCTACATCCAGGAGATCCCTGTCGCTTACAGAATCATCGGCTGCCATAACCATGGCGTCTATAAGATCAATACTGCCTTCTTTATGACTGCCGGCTTCCATTGGTCCTCCGGAAACAAATACGGTCGGTATATTAAGTCTCATGGCAGCAATCATCATACCGGGAGTGATCTTGTCACAATTGCTTATGCAGATCATTGCATCAGCAAGATGAGCATTTACCATATATTCGACACTGTCGGCAATCAGATCTCTTGACGGAAGTGAGTATAACATACCGTTATGACCCATTGCAATCCCGTCGTCGATTGCTATAGTATTGAATTCAGCAGCAAAATAGCCATGCTTCCCGATCTCTTTCTTTATAAACTGTCCAGTATTATGAAGGTGCACATGGCCGGCAACAAACTGCGTGAATGAGTTTACGACAGCTATTACTGGCTTGCCGAACTGTTCCTCCGTCATACCGTTTGCACGCCACAGGCTTCTGGCTCCTGCCATCATCCTTCCCTCGGTTGTTTTTGAGCTTCTTAAGCGATTCTTCATCTCTATTAAAAAAAAAATCCGGGTCACCCCGGAAAAGTTCTGTATATTTTGTACTACATATTATTTCCGGGTCATCAGCCGACGGCAAGGATGATAAGGATAATAATAAATAATACTGTGCTTTTGTTCATTTTCAGTTCAAAATTGATGCGCAAATATAGCCTTATTTTTTAAACATCAAGCGAAAAATGATATTTTTTATCTTTTTATAATTGAATATCGCTTTTTAGTGGTTATTTATTAAGGATTAAATTCAATCAAGTGTGCTGATAGTAGAAAGCCATGCATGGCGTTTCCATGTACCCATAAAAAATTATATTTGCAGCTTACCATTATATTTACCGATATGGATGAGGATAATCCCCCGGGAGCCCAGGCTTATATTTAATTTTGAAATATTGTATAATCTGCAATCATAAATATCATAAAAAGTTATCTTTAAAAGTTTTTATTGAATCACCTTTGGATATGGACAGGTTAACGGGGAAGAGGAGTTCTGAAAGGAGCCACGGAAAGAGATGGATTTTTATCCTTGGATTTGGTGTCTGCATTGTTTTAATCGCTGCTTTTCAGAAAGCTGTCAGTTATACTTCATCAGATAAATTTTGCATGTCGTGCCATGTTCATCCCGAACAGGAAAAGAACTGGAAGCTGGGGAGTCACTATAATAACAAATCGGGAGATATTGTTCATTGCGTCCAGTGTCATCTCGCCCCAAAGGGACATGGCTATCTTACAACAAAGGCAAAGCAGGGATTCAAGGATCTCTACGGATATCTTTTCAAGGACCATTCTTCTATTAACTGGGAGGCAAAAAAGCTCCTGGAGAATGCCAAAAATTACACTTACGAAAAATCATGCACCGAGTGTCATCAGAATCTATTCCCTGTTACACTCTCAACCAAGGGGAATAATGCACATCTGTTTTACACCGAAAGCAAGGATCCGATCCGCTGTATAAACTGCCACCTCGGAGTAGGACACTATGACAAAAATCTAAAGCACCAACAGAATACAAGCTTCGGCGTGACTGAAGCAGAAAACAAAACCTTGTTCCCTGAACCGGCAAAAATTGAAAAGTTTGAGACTTTCAGAGAGATGATACCGGGGACAAATGTCAGCTATAAGATGGTAGCGTTACCGGGCGGGTCATTCAATATGGGCAGTCCTGATAATGAACCCTTCAGAAAAAAAGATGAGGGTCCGGTGAGAAAGGTTACACTATCTCCCTTCTGGATAGGTGAGGTTGAAGTGACATGGGATGAATATCTTGCATTCTTTAAGGCAACATCATCCCAGGGCAGGACAGAAGGAACCATAGTAACAAACAGGAAGACGGATGCAATATCCGGTGCGACACCTCCATGGGGCGCACCTGATCAGGGATGGGGAAAGGGAAGCCGCCCGGCAATAACAATGTCGTGGCACGCTGCCTCGGTTTATTGCAAATGGCTGTCAAAAGTAACCGGGAAAAAGT
>JBBIIS010000004.1:13265-13881 GCA_037446375.1 Bacteroidota bacterium
CAGATCCTAAATCGAAAGCTTGAGATTCGCCTGCCGACTGAAGCCGAGTGGGAATATGCTGCAAGGGGAGGTACCTCCACTCCATATTTCTTCAAGGGAAATCCTGTAAAATACACATCCGAAGGTTTTTTCAGAAAAATTTTTAAGCCAGACACTGCAGTAATCTCATCACATATAATATATAAGGTGAACAGTAATACAAGAACTTCTGAACCGGCCTCCGTAAAGGCAAACCCCTTTGGGCTTAAGAACATGCTTGGAAACGTCGCCGAGTTCTGCTCCGATTACTATTCTCCCGATTACTACGGGAATGACAGTATAAGAGTCAATCCTAAAGGGCCTCTTACCGGTCAGGAAAAGGTGATAAGGGGAGGTTCATTCAAGAGCGATGCAAGGGATGTAAGAAGCGCCTCGCGCGATTTTACAAAGACCAGGGCCTGGCTCATTACTGACCCGCAGATGCCAAAAAGTATCTGGTGGTATTCAGATTGTATTGATGTCGGCTTCAGGGTCGTTTGTGAACCAGACAGCTCAGTTTTAACGAAGTAAGTAACTTGTGATTTATGAAAAGTATTGACAGAAGAAAGTTCCTGGGGACGGCAGCGATGGCAGGCAT
>JBBIIS010000004.1:13891-39878 GCA_037446375.1 Bacteroidota bacterium
GGATTGCCGGAGCCGGAGTTGTACTATCAGGATGCAAAAGGACAGGTGTAACGGATGTAAAAGGGCTTCCTCCGGTACTGAACGGAGCTCCCAAAGGTAAGAAGCTTAAAGCGGGCCTTGTTGGTGCAGGTGCCAGAGGGACTGGGGCTGCAATTAATTTCATAAGCTCAGGTCCTGATCTTGAGATTATTGCGCTTGCTGATGTTTTTCAGGATAAGATAGATGCCTGCCGTGAGAGATTCGCAGGATTCAAATTGCCGATACCGTCTGAAAACTGCTTCACCGGATTTGACGGCTATAAAAAGCTTATGGCAATGGAGGATATTGACGTTGTCATCCTTGCAACCCCTGCGAAATTCAGGCCTGAACATTTTCTTGAAGCAGTAACAAGGAACAAACATGTCTTTATGGAAAAACCAGTAGCAGTTGATTCTGCAGGAATACGCTCCGTAATTACGACAGGCAGGAAGGCAGCAGCCATAGGACTTAATGTTGTTACAGGGACCCAGCGCCGCCACCAGGAGGATTATATAGAAACCTACAAAAGAGTTGCCTCAGGCGAGATAGGAAAAATAACCTCTGCAAAAGCTTTCTGGAACCAGGAGCATGTATGGTTCAGGCTGCGTGAGCCGGGTTGGAACGATATGGAATATATGATCCGTAACTGGAACAATTTCTGCTGGTTAGGCGGAGATCATATCCTTGATACCCATATTCATAATATTGATGTCATTAACTGGTTTGTTGGCAGGCACCCGGAAAAAGCTATCGGATATGGAGGAAGAGCCAGAAGGGTAACCGGGGACCAGTATGATTTTTTCAGCATAGATTTTGACTTTGGCAACGGGCTCTTCTCGCACAGCATGTGCCGCCAGATAGACAGCTGCGTTAATGGGACAGGAGAATTTATTGTTGGAACCGAGGGATATACAAACTGTCAGAATACGATATGGGATCCTGATGGAAAAGTCAGATGGCAGTTCGATTATCCGAAGGATGAAAATGGAAATGAGACCAAGACTATCAAAATACCTGCCTACGTTCAGGAACATATGCATCTTGTAAATGCGATAAGAACAGGAAACTATGTAAATGAAGCAGAACAAACTGCTTTCTCAAACCTCACCGCTATAATGGGAAGAACTGCCGCCTATACGGGAAAGCTTGTTACCTGGGATGAGATACTAAAAGCCGATATGGATATGGGTCCTGCCAAAATTGAAATGGGCCCTGTTGATATGAAATTTGAAACACCAATACCTGGAACACCGGTAGTTGCTTAAGAATGTAAACCCGGAGCCTGAATAAATGTAATCTCTGTGCTACTCCATGTAAGTTTTTTTTGTCCTGCGGGAAATACAGAGTAAAATAAATAATATGCTATCGTTAGTCATTCCGGTTTACAATGAAGAACCGCTTCTTGACGAGCTTGTCAGGAGGACCATATCTGCTGTAGAATCATTTATAGCAAGCTATGAGATCATTTTCGTCGATGACGGAAGCACTGATGGTAGTATGGCCAGGCTTATCTCATTCAGGAAAGCGAATAGTAAGATCAAGATACTATCACTATCAAGGAATTTCGGCCATCAGGCAGCATTTACTGCAGGGCTCTCATATGCAAAAGGCGACATGGTTGCGATGATGGACGGTGATCTGCAGGATCCTCCTGAAATGCTTGGTGATATGTACAGGAAAATAAGGGAAGAGGGATTTGATGTTGTAAATGGGAGGAAAACCGCACGCAGGGGGAACAGCAAACGAAACCTGTATACTTTCCTTTTCCATATCGTTTTCAGAAAAATGTCTGATATGGAGAATATTGAGAATGCCGGTAACTTCTCAATGATGACCCGCGATGCATTGGAGGCACTCCTGGCGATGAAGGAGAAGATCCGTTATCTGCCCGGACTTCGCTCCTTTATAGGCTTCAGACAGGGATTTGTTGATTTTGTAAGGGACGACAGGTATGAAGGCGATCCGAAGATGAGCTATAAAAAGCTCTTTTCGCTGGCATTTGATGCGATATTTGCATTTTCAAAGTTCCCGATCCGCTTTTGTCTTTACCTTGGCATGACAGGGATTTTAGTGTTTATGGCCTCAGGGATCTATGTATTGATCGCAAAAACTATGCGCTTTGCCGTTCCGGGATGGTCCTCTACTTTGCTTAGTATATATTTTCTTGGGTCTATCCAGCTTGTTTTTCTTGGAATAATCGGAGAATATATCTTTCGAAACTACAAGGAATCACAAAACAGGCCTCTATATTTTGTGAAGAAATTTTATGATGGGGAAGCTTCCTTATAAGCGGTGTGAAAAAGCTAAAATATATTTTTGTCTCAATATCGTGTCTGATTCTGATTATGATGCTTCTCATGAGTATCGATTCAGGAGTCAACTGCGATGAAGTTCTCCATTATAACCACTCAGTAACTGTTCTGAATTTTTTCTCCACACAGGGGAGGGACACCTCCGCTCTGAACACACCCGTAACTCACCTTAAATATTATGGGCAGTCATACGACAACTTTACCACACTGCTTATCAGGGTTTTCGGTATAGATGACATATATGGATTCCGGCACTTTATGAGTACCCTTGCCGGCTGGCTGGCTATTGTCGTTACTGCAATGCTTGCCATTTGGTTCGAAGGCTACTGGGCAGGGATAATTGTAATACTCCTGTTTGCTGTTTCGCCTACTTTCCTGGGACATGCACAGAACAACCTGAAAGACATCCCGTTTGCACTTGCATATGTTTCCGGCATATACTTTATGTTCAGGCTTCTATTCAGCAGGGGCAGGGGAGCCCTCAATATTTTTCTGCTTATTGTCAGCATAGCTTTCTGCATAAGTATAAGATCAGGCGGACTCATTCTTATTTGTTATCTTTTTTTGTTCTGGGCAATCTGTTATATGGTGAAATATTTCAGTGAAGGCAAATCAATTTTTGCAGAGGCCGGGAATAAGCTGCTTCTAATGATCCTTATTGCGGCTGCTTCATTCTTTGCAGGTATACTGTTCTGGCCCTATGCCATAATTGACCCGTTCAGAAATGTTCTTGACTCTTACAAGGTGATGGCTCACTTTCCCGATACATTCAGGCAGATATTTGAGGGAAGATCGGAATATTCTGATTTTATGCCATGGTACTATCTTCCTAAATCAATGATAATTACAATACCTCTTCTGGTTTCAGCCGGAGTATTGCTTTATTTTATCTTTATTAAAAAAATATTTGGAAACGGAAAGCGACTTTATTATCTGTTCCTTATCTTTTCTGTAATTTTCCCTGTTGCAGTAGTTCTTGCGGATCGCTCAAACCTTTACAGCAGCTGGCGTCATTTTCTCTTTATTTACCCGGGAATTATTGTTCTTTCAGCAATCGGGATACTGACACTGATAAGGTCAGCAGGAAAAAAATATATATCAGGCTTAATCATTGTGTTCCTGATTGCAATTGCATATAACCCCTTAAGCTATCTTATCAGGAACCACAGGTACGCATATATATATTATAATCAGCTTGCGGGTGGATTAAAAGGGGCTCTTGGCAATTATGAGACCGACTACTATTTTGTAAGTCAGCGCGAATCTGCTGAATGGCTTATAGCTTATCTTGAAAGGGAGGGGATAAGGGATACCGTTGTTGTCGGTTCAAATTTTTCAGCTGAATGGTTTTTCAGAAAGAATCCTCTTATAAGGAATGAATATATCAGGTTTGAAGAGAGAAGCATGAGGAGATGGGATTATGCAATTATAACAAACAGGTACATTCCGCCTTTTCAGCTGAAAAATAAGATATGGCCACCAGGGGAAGCACTTAAGGTTGTTTTTGCAGACGGGGTTCCGATAAGCGCAATTGTCAAAAGGAGTTCAGATTCTTCATATAAAGGATATAAAGCCCTGGCAGAGAATAAACTGGATGATGCGATCAGCTACTTTGGAGATGCGATCAGGAGGGATAGCACTGATGATATGATTTTTTATAATTTTGCGGTTGCACTTTTCAGAAAAGGGCTTACAGCTAAGGCTGATTCAATGTTCAGGTTATGTCTTAAGCTTAATCCCGGTTCTGATCCGGCATATATGTTCCTTGGAGATATGGCATCAGCTGGCGGCAGGAATGATGAAGCAGCAGGATATTATGAAAAGGTGATTTCAATAAACAGGAAGTATCCGGAGGCTTATATCAGCCTTGCGAAGATTATTGCCTCTGATGATATAATGAAAGCCAGGAAGATACTGAGGGACTGTATAGATACAAATCCCCGAAGCACCAGGGCAATAAGTTCGCTTGGTGACACATACAGGGAGAGTGATCCGGAAATTGCTGAGAAATATTATAAATTGGCACGAACAATTAATTAAAAATAGAAAGATGAAAAAAGTATTTATAGCATTGTCGCTTGCCAGCATGCTGATGATCCAGGTCACCCAGCTTGCAAAAGCGCAGGAGGAGCAAAAGCCGAAAAAGGACACTGTCAATCAGGATACCTACGCAAAGCCGACCTTCTACTACAGCACGGAAGATGAGAAAGCTGCAAAGAGTTCTAAAAAAGCGGGCTCAGCAACAATAATTGCAATTGTTTGCGGAGTTGTTGTTGTTGCAGCCGGAGTTACTTTCTTCCTGCTGAAAAAGAAAAAATAGGGTATTAATTGAGTGGGAGAGGGGGAGAAACAGGGAGACTTCACCTCATCTCTCCCTCACCCCTTCAGATTTTAGCCCAGGTATTTCCGTTTTTGTTGGAACTGACAACTGCGTGAATGAATCTCATTCCGCGTACACCGTCGTGTACAGTCGGGAATTCACCGGGCCTGAATTCCTCACCTCTTATTGAGCGTGCAAAGCCCTTATAGATATTTGCAAGACCTTCATAAATTCCCTCCGGATGTCCCGATGGCATTGTATGGCTAGCCTCCGCAAACTCACTGTTATATCCGTGTGCAGGTTTCAGCACTTTCGCCGGTTCAGAATCGCTTAACAGGTAGAGATAGTTTGGATTCTCCTGTCCCCATTTAAGGCTAGCCTTGGATCCATAAACAGCAATTGTAAGGTTGTTCTCCTCACCTGTTGCCACCTGACATGACCGTATAACTCCCTTTATTCCGTTATCAAACCGAAGCATTACTGTGCCGTCGAGATCAAGACTGAATCCCTCCTTAATTGAATTGAGGTCAGATAATACCTGTTTTATCTGCAATCCGGAGGTGTACTCTATCAGGTTAAATGCATGAACCCCTATATCGGCCATGCAGCTGCTTGTGCCTGACTGTGCCGGATCGAATCTCCAGACACCGGTGATCCGGCTGTCGCTTCCGTGGATAATTGAGTTTACCCAGCCCTGGTAATATTGTGCATCTATGCGCTGGATATTTCCCAGAAGGCCTGAAGCTATCATCTCGCGCATTTGCCTTACCATGGGATAACCGGTATAGGTATGAGTAAGGGCAAAGCTCAGCTTGTTCTTATTTACAAGCTGTTCCAGCTCCTCTGCTTCAGCGACAGTAATTGTCATGGGCTTTTCGCACATAACGTTGAACCCATTTGTGATAAGCATTTTTGCAAATGGGAAATGCAGATAGTTTGGAGTGACAATTGCAACAGCTTCAATCCGCTCTCCGGCAGGACGGGCAAGCTCACCCTTAACCATAAGATCAACATTTTCATAGCATCTGTCGGGGGCAATCCCTTCTGCTTTCGCAAACTCTTTGCTTTTTATAAAATCGGCATCGAACACACCACCAGTAAACTCATACAGGTTGCTGATCCTGGAGGCACGTCTGTGAGCATCGCCGATAAATGCTCCGGTACCGCCACCGATCATTCCAAGCTTTATCTTATTCATTTCGTGAATTTTGATTGAATACTGATCTATTTTTTCTCAAAAGCTGCATCGAATGCCACATTTGAAGTCGGGAAATCAACTTTCCTTACAAAGGCAGCAGCCTCCCTGGCGCCAAATTCGCGATCCATGCCACTGTCTTCCCATTCAACAGAGAGCGGACCCTGATAGCCTATCCTGTTAAGTGCCCTTATTATCTCCTCAAAATTAATGTCACCGTGACCAAGGCTCCGGAAATCCCAGTACCTGCCAAGTGTCCCGAATTCAGTATGTCCGCCGAAAACACCGGCTTCAGCGGGAGTCTTTGACCAGCCTACGTCCTTCATATGGACATGATAAATTTTACTTGAGAAGGTATAGATGAATTTCACATAGTCAACTCCCTGATAGCCAAAGTGCGACGGATCGAAGTTGAAGCCGAAGGCAGGATGGTTGTCGAGCGCTTTCAGTGTGCGATGAGCTGATGCTATATCGAAAGATATTTCAGTAGGGTGAGACTCAAGTGCAAACCTGATTCCAAGCTGCTGAAACCTGTCAAGGATAGGTTTCATGCGCGTTGCTACAAGTGCATAGCCTTCATCGATCATAGACTGAGGCACTGAAGGGAAGGAGTAGAGCAGATGCCATATCGGGCTTCCGGTAAAGCCATTTACTACCGGGACACCCAGCCTTGCTGCTGCCTCTCCTGTTTTTATCATCTCCTGGGCAGCTCTCTGATTCACCTTTTCGGGATATCCGTCGCCCCATACATAATCAGGGAGAATTCCCTTATGCCTCTGGTCTATCCTGTCGCATATGGCCTGACCTACAAGATGATTTGAGATAGCATGTACCTTTAGCCCATATTTTGCCAACAGATCCTTTTTTGCCTTGCAATAGGCTTCGTCGGCCTTTGCAACTTCAAAATGGTCTCCCCAGCATGCCAGCTCCAAACCATCATATCCGAAATCTTTTGCTTTTCTGCAAAGATCCTCGAGTTTCAGATCGGCCCACTGGCCTGTGAATAATGTAAGTGGTCTGCTCATTGTATTAAATCTTTAAGTGGATTTTGTTTATTCATTTATACTTATTGCCTTTTATAAGATCGGTATCTGGGTTTGTGGTCGTTTCTTCCTCACACCTCACTTAATCTATTCTCTTTCATTTTATCTTTTTGCTTTTGTCCTTTGTCTTTTTGAATAGCCCCGCGCCTACAATTCTCTTATCCAGATATTTCTGTAAGCAACCGGATTTCCATGGTTCTGAAGACCAAGAGGCATTTTCGCATCGTGGTATTTGTAAACCGGTTTCCCGATATATTCCGTTGGCCCTTTTAATTCAACATGATTCTGAATGAGCACTCCATTCTGGATGACCGTCATATATGCCGGTGATTTCAGGGTACTGTCGGCATTGAATCTCGGAGCAGTAAAGATGACATCATAGGTTTGCCATGTTCCCGGAGGTGTACATGCATTTACAAGGGGTATGTACTGCTTATAAACAGAACCTGCCTGTCCGTTATAATAAGTCTCATTTTCCCATGAATCAAGAACCTGTAACTCATATTTATTCATGAGGAAGATCCCGCTGTTACCACGGCCCTGGCCGGACCCTTTAACCTCGGAAGGGGTTCTCCACTCTACATGAAGCTGGCAGTCTCCAAACCCCTTCTTTGTCTGGATGCTGCCTGTCTTTTCGGCAACAGTAATGCTATCGGCTGCAAACCATCTGGCTGGTTTCCCGTTCGCCTCCTGCCATTTTTCAATATCCTGTTTTCCCGAATATAGAATTACTGCGTCAGATGGCGGAAGATTATTCTTCCCCGGAGTGACTATGGCAGGCTTTCTTGACCAGTCTTCAGTCTCTTCGGGCTTCTGTGCATAAAGATTCAAAGCAAGTATGAAAATAAAAATAATAACTTTTATACGTTTCATTGTCAGTGCTATTTTAAAGGATTATTAATTGAATATCTGCAATTCCAGTGTAAATCACTACTTGAGAAATATGCTATGAAAGTACAATTTTCACCACTAAGATCGAATAACAATACTAAAAAAGTTTCTTTTAAAAAGCAAATTTCATACTGTCAATCTTGCTCTCATTTCCGGGATTTGATTAAATTTATTTCGTTAAAGAATCTCGTCGTGTTTTAGCCCTTATTGTAGCTCATGGAGTCTTTAGCAATATAATTTATATTTAAGTAAAATTCTAACCTTTTAAAGAACCTAAAATGAAGAAGAACAATTATGTTTCCACGGTTTTATTGATTGCATTCTGCGGCATTTTTCTTGCAACGTTTAATTCATGCAAACCTTCAAAGAATATTGGCCTGCAGCTCTATTCAATAAGAGACTCAATTTTCAGAGATGTTCCGGGAGCGATCAAGAAAGTTGCAGCAATGGGATACAAGTTTGTTGAGCCTGCAGCCTATAGTAATGGAAAATTCTATGGCATGGAACCTGCAGCTTTCAGGGCCCTTTGCGAAAAGAATGGCCTTAAAATCCTGAGCTCGCATACAGGAATGGCTGCTCCTGATTCAGCAAACTGGGACAAAGCGATGGCCTGGTGGGATACTTGTATCACTGCACATGCAGCATTAGGCGTAAAATATATTGTTCAGCCATTTATGGGTGAAGAGGCATACAAGAGTCTTGATGGCCTGAAAAATTATGTAAAATATTTCACCGCCGTGGGAGAGAAATGCAACGCAAAGGGGATCCGTTTCGGATATCATAATCATAGCGGCGAATTTCTTACAAAACTCGACAGTACTATTGTAGTATACGATTATCTTGTTCAGAATACCGATCCCGCAAAAGTCACATTTGAACTAGACCTTTTCTGGTGTGTTCAGGGCAAGGCAAATCCGGTTGACTATTTCAACAAATATCCGGGACGCTTTGAATTATGGCACATTAAGGATTTTAAGGAGGTTGGCGCCAGCGGTAAAATGGACTTTGCTTCAATATGGGCCGCAGCTCAGAAATCAGGTATGAAGTATGGAGTTGTTGAAGTTGAAGAATATAGCTTTGATGAGTTCACAAGCTGCCAGAAAAGTATCGAATGGCTTAATAATCAGAAGTTTGTTGTAATGCCTTTATAGAATAAGTATATGAAATTATATTATCTGATACTGATAGTCCTGCTTGGGGCAGGATGCAGAAACAACTTTTATACGGAGGGGGATTTCCCCTCCGTACCTAAAGCTGACGCACATGTTCATATTAATGCCCTGAACGGATTCTTTATAGACCAGGCAAAGAAGGATAATTTTATACTACTGACAATCAATGTAGATAATGCTGATTCATACGGTATTGAAAAACAGCTGACAGCAACTGTCGAATCAATAAGCAAAAATCCAGGAAGAGTTTTCTACGCCGCTACATTCCATTTCGACACCTTAGGCTGGGGTACTCCGGCCTGGACCAAAAAGGCTATTTACGACCTAAGCAGCACCCTAACCTATGGTCCGGTGTCTGTAAAGCTCTGGAAAAATATTGGCATGACAGTCAGGGATAAATCAGGTAAATTCATTATGATCGATAACCCCGGTCTTGAACAGCTCATCAGATTCATAATAAGTAAAGGATTACCGGTAACAGGGCATTTTGGTGAACCGCGCAACTGCTGGCTCCCCTTAGATAAAATGACTATTTCAGGCGACAGCAGCTACTATGCCCAAAATCCTCGCTACCATATGTATCTTCATCCCAATTATCCGTCGTATGACGATCAGATCAGGGCCAGGGATAATCTCCTTGAGAGACACCCTGAACTTAAATTTATCGGGTGCCATCTTGGAAGCCTGGAGTGGAGTGTGGATGAACTTGCAAAAAGGCTCGATAAGTATCCCAATATGGCCGTTGATATGGCCGCAAGAATCTGCCATCTGCAGTACCAGGCAATGACTGATAATAAAAAAATCAGGGATTTTTGCATTAAATACCAGGACAGGCTCCTTTATGGTACTGACCTCTCAGATAATGATTCAGGCGATAAGGCAACTCTTCAGAAAAGGATACACGATACATGGACAGACGACTGGAAATTTTTTGTGACTGATGAAAAAATGACTTCTCATAATTTCAGGGGAACATTCAATGGTCTTCACCTGCCTCGTGAGGTCGTAAACAAGATTTTTTATGAGAATGCTGTTAAATGGTATAAGATGTAAGTCTCAGGCCTGAGGTCCGAGGTCCGAGGTCCGAGGTCGAAAATCGACATCCAAAATCTATATAATGAATCCTAGAACAGACAGCCTGCGGGCTTTTTTCGAAAAGATCAAGTCACTGACATTCTGGAACAGACTTTTTTCGTGGAATTCAGTCAAAGGCTTAAGCTATGAGGCTTACGATGAATTTGGAAAGCTTTCTGAGACAATCGCTGAACTTGAAACACAGGTTAAGCAAAGGGATTTAAGGATCAGTGATATGGGAAATGAGAGCAAGATACTGATTGCCAAGGTGTCTGATCTTCAGACTGGTACTATAAAGCTTGAAGGAAGGATAACAGCTCTCGAAACTGAGCTGAAGCGGATAACTACAGAGAAAAACGACCTCGCAAATAAGGTTGCCAGGCACGAACAGTCAGAAAAAACACATCTCGATGAGTATAACAAGAATATCTCCAATATAAACGCAATTAAAGCCGGGCTTGAGGGAGAGAGACAGAAGTTGCACGAAGAGAAGCTGAAGGAAAAGGAGGATGCCTTTGCCAGAATGAAGCAGACATGGCAGAACCATGAAACTGATGTTAAAGAGCGGATTAAGAAGATATGTCTCACAAAAGAGGTTGAATATGTGGAAAAGGTCCCATTCAGGGGAAATCCGGATAATTCCATAATAATAGCGGATGAATATGTGATTTTTGATGCCAAGAGTCCTGCCAGCGACGATCTTGTTAACTTTCCCAAATACATCAGAATTCAGACAGACCAGGTAAAAAAATATATAAAGCAGGACAATGTTAAAAGCGATCTGTTCCTCGTCGTCCCATCAAATACACTTGAGGTCCTTAACCAGTTTTATTTCAACATGGCTGAGTATAATGTCTATGTTATTACAATTGATTCTCTCGATCCGATAATCTCTTTTCTTAAAAAAATAGAGGAGTATTCATTCGTGAATCAGTTAAGCCCCGAGGAGAGGGACAATATTTGCAGAATAATCGGAAGGTTCACGCACACTGCAAAAAGGAAGATTCAGATAGATTCTTTCTTTACAAATCAATTCATTGACATAATTTCCAAAAGCAGTGAAAATCTTCCAAAAGATATTTCCAAAAAGGTTGAAGAGTATGAAAAGGCTGAAAAGCTCAATCCTCCGCAGGAGAAAAGATCGAAACAGATACCTCTAGATGAATTGCTTGATGATGCTGAAAAGATTGCGCTAAAGGCAGATAATTCAATTGAGCTGGGCGGGGATGAAGCCAATAATCAGTAGGAAAGCTGCTTATAGTGCCTGCGTAGCCTGACGTAGTAAAATGAAACCGCTTTCGAATATAAATAACGTAAAATGAGAAACTGGTACCTCACTAGAAAAAGAATTTTGAAATACTCCATTATTCTTCTCTTACCGTTAACGATTGCTGCTGCAAAGCTTTACACTTCGGCATTTATCGACTGGGATAAAACCGAGGCAATTAAAAGCCATACCGGGTGGACCAGAAACCTGCTCAAAGGGCCTACCCGGAGCCTTGATATGCTAGAAATACAGGCATTTACTCTCTATCCCGGAAAGGTTACTCATACATATCTTGTCGACAGGCAGAATGATGAGCTGTTTATAGTTAAGGAAGGTGCTGCAGATATATCAATAAATAATGATGTAAAACATCTCATCGAAGGCGATCTTGCTGTTGCATTTCAGGATAACAGGGTGATTATAAGGAATAACGGTAAAACAAATCTTATATATTATTCAATAAGATTCAAGCCAAAGGCAATTAAGCCGGTTTCAAAACAGACCAGGAAGTCCAGGACAATTTTTGGTGGTATTGATACATTAAAAACAATCCGGACACCTGATGGCGTCAGGAGAAATATTTCAAATAAGGCCACACCATCTTTGCGTAACCTGGATATTCACCTTGCGACAATAAAAGCTGATTTCGACGGGCTTGAACCTGAGACCCACAGTGAGGAGGAGATAGTTCTGATGAAAAATGGGACAGTCTTCGGATCGCTGGGTGGCAAATCCTATCGTGTTGGTCAGGGTTCGATCCTTTTTATTACAAATGAAGATCAGGTTAAAATTTCAAACGGAGGGGAGACTGATTGCGAATTTTATGTTATCAGATGGCTTACCTGGACCCCTGAAGCAAAAAAATAGCTTTTGTTATTTCAGCGATGCCTTTGAGAAGATATTTTCAGGCATTGGCTCATCAAGCTTAATAGATACGATCACAAACTGGGTTCCATCACCGGTTTTCAGCATATCCTTGAAAACCATATTCATCGGGTACCAGCGGCCCTGGACCAGTTTTACATCTGAAAGAAGAATCCTCTTCAGCAGCTTACCACTTTTTGCATAGAGCTCTTCGGAAAGAGGAATATTTTTTTCCTTGTCGACTTTTATTATCCTAAGCTGATAGGCTTCATTATCCGATATTGCATCAAGCCTGAGAAGCCAGCATTTCCTTCCCCGGATCGTATCGCTGCCTGTGACTGAGGCATTATAATGACTTGCCAGATCCGCATCGTTCATCATATCCTCATATGAAAGATCAGATCCCATGACAGACTGCCTCAACATCTGCCCGGTGATCTGGATTATCCTGTCGGTAGATGGAGAATATATCCAAAGTTTATCTTCCAGCTTTAACATTTTGGTCCCTTTTTCCCTGGCAGGGCTCGTGTATTCCGAGAATGATCTTTTATCCCCCTCCGTCCAGGTATTGAACTCAATGGTTCTGCTTCCCCTTGCACCTCCGACGATCATTCTTGCGGTCATTATCCTGGATTTTGAAGAAAGATTCCTGTCGATAAGGCTGAGCATCTCTTTTCCCGACGGCTGACCGGCGGAAACAGTTGTAAGAACTGCCAGTCCAAAAAATATAATTATTTTCATACTGCCTGCTTTGAATATTATTATTGAAGTTCTTTAAAAAGGCGCGCTGACTGACGTCTGTAAATACCTATTCCTGAAAGCATTGTTCCCAGAACGGTAGCTATGAGTCCTGGAATGAAACCGATAAACCATGCCTCGGTTGTGATCCTTGTTCTGAAGACTCCCGGCATCAGCATCGTGGCATTCTGCATTACACCTGAGAAATCAATCCCTTTCTGTTCGACAATCCATGACAGGATCATACCTATAGTCACTCCGATAAGCGATCCGACAGCGCCAATTATTGCGGACTCAGCAATCAATGTTCTGTAGATATGTCCTTTCTCTTCGCCCAAAGCCAGCCTCAGCCCCACTTCACCATATCTTCTGAGGCCTCCAACCAGACCTGTATTCCAGAGAACAACTGACATAATCAGTATAAAGATGAAACAAAGAAAGCCCATTATGTTCGTCATATAGTCGATCAGGCTGCCAAGGTCATTCTGATCACGAAGACGTATCATGACAGGATCGAATTTGTTTCCGGAATCCTTATGCCTGGCCATAAATGACTGTGTCAGTAAGGTTGCCTTCTCATCGTCGTAGTATTCCTTGTCGGTGTAGCCAAGTATCTCGTTACAGGCATCCTCCATATCGAGAGCTTTCCTTGCGTCTTTTATATCCATTATTACGGAGCCTTTATCCATTGCGACAGAACCATATTTTATCGTTCCGCAAACCCTGAAATTAAAGATGGCCATCTCACCGTACATTGTCGAACCAATGAAGGTGACCTTATCATTTATTTTTATTCCGAGCTTTGTGGCAAACAGGCTGCTTACAAGAATATCACCCTCAGAAGCCGGAATAATACCTTCTACAAGTATTTTGGAGAGATTAAGTCTTCCAGCCTCGCCTGATGATGGATCCAGATCAATGCCAAATCCGGTGAACGGGCCCTGGCTCCTAGTTTCACCTGTTGAATCAGGTACGTCGAGAAGGCCACCGAATTCAATTCTCTCGACCCAGGATACAGCAGGATAATCTTTCCTCAGACCATCAATAATTTCCTTGGAACCGGTTAGAGAGAGATCTATGGGAAGCTGGTCCATGTTGTCCCTGTATGCTTTTGTTATTACCTTAACATGGCCGGTGGCCAGCTTTGCATTCAGGTTAATTGAATCACCCAGAAAACCTGTTATCCAGGTATACAGCAGAACTGTAAGCAAGACCCCGAATGAAACAACGATAAGAGGAAGTCTGCTTCTGTGCTTATCCCGTAATAAGCCCTTTATAATGAATTTTATCATAATGATTTCCCCTTTAAAGCTTCTGTCGGTTTCATCCCGGCTATTTTTCGGGAAGGAATAAAGCTGACAATTGTTGTTGTCACCATTACAATTAATGCCATTGAAATAACGGTCCCAATACTGTAAGCGGGAAAGATCTTATCGGCAATGGTCAGTCCGTAGCCTTCGGTCCCCTTGGGAAGGCCATATCCGCTCTTTCCGAGCATCCATAGCAGGGGAGTCCCCCATACTACCGCCAGAAAGAGAGAAAGAATTGAATTCATGGCACCCTCAAGAGTAAAAAGCTTAACTACCTGCCATCTGGTCATCCCCAGTGCAATATAAGTGCCGATCTCCTTTTCCCTTCTGAATATCGACAGCACTTGTGTGTCGAAGACAGCAAGCAATGCGAGGGAAAGTAAAAGTATATAGATAACTACTCCGGCAATTGATTTTTCTTTAATGATAATATCTATATCCCGGAAGAGGTAGTTGTGATCTCTGAATGTCCATCCTGGCACTGTCACAGGCGCTGCAGCCTGTTTCTGGCTCACTATTATATAGGTTGCATTATTTGACATACCTGTCATCTTCTGAAGCCTTTGAAGTGATATCCATACCTGGTTGTTGTCGATTGAGGGATCGCTTGTATGGAATATTTCCCCTATCCTGATCTCCGTTGCATCAAAGGTACCACTTGCGTCCCGCCATCTGATTGTAACAAGATCACCCCTGGCAAGGCCGGATGCTGTTGCCATCCTGTTACCGATAATTGCGGCAGTGGACACTGTCGTATCTGAATCTAGAGCAGCGGTCGGCAGCTTTACAATTTTTTGCTCAGGTTCAATTCCCTTCAGCAGGATGTTCTTGATTCTTCCACCCGGAAATATCGATGCCTGGGTAACAAGTACGGGTGCAACTACATTATTTTTCCAGAACCCGGTCAGTTCTGATGGTACCGGGCCATGGGCATCATTTAATGAAAGCGCATCAAATGGATCGTATGAGTTATGCCAGTATTCACCGCCTCCGACTTCCCAATCGGCTGTGTCTTTTTTTGCCTGCAGGTTCCAGCCCTGAATGAATCCCATCTGGAAGACTATCATTACAAAGGCCAGCGAAAGAACAAAAGCATTGAGCCAGGTTCTTAGTCCGGCACCGAGCAGGTTCTTTAAAGCTAATTTTATTGCAAGCATTTCTATCGGGTTATAAGTTTGATAGTTTCGTCTTTGGATACTCTCCCGTCGAGAAGCGTAATTTTCCTTCCCAGGTAGCTTATCACCTTATCGTCGTGTGTCGCAAACAGGAAAGTTGTCTTTAATTCGCTGTTCAAACGCTGCATAGTTTGAAGGATATTATGCGAATTTGCAGCGTCAAGGTTGGCAGTTGGCTCGTCGGCCAGAACAATATCCGGCCTTTTCACCATAGCTCTTGCGATAGCAACCCTCTGGCATTCGCCACCTGAAAGCTGCGAAGGTCTGGAATTTACTTTGTCGGTAAGGCCAACCCATTCCAGGGCAGACATTACAGCCTTTTTTCTTTCTCCCGGACTCATCCTTAAAAGGAGGAGAGGAAATTCTGTGTTTTCATAAACTGAATAAACAGGTAGAAGATTATAGGTCTGAAAGATGAAGCCCATATGCATTCTTCTCATTATTGCTGCCTCTTTTACAGATAATCCTCTTGCTGATCTTCCAAGTATTTCTGCATCTCCGTCGCTGGGATTGTCGAGAAGCCCTATAATATTCAGAAGGGTAGTTTTACCTGAACCCGAGGGACCGACTACTCCTGCAAATTCCCCTTGCTCAAAGGATAAGTTTATACCATTAAGAGCCGTAAACTCACCCATCCCCATCGGGAATTTCTTGGTAAGGTCCTTTACTGAAATAATTTCAGAATTTTTCATTTGTTAAATTTGTTTATTTATCTCAGAATAACACTGTGTCATCACGGAGTCACACCTTTCTTCCTATGTGCTACCCTGTTTCTTTTCCGGATCCTCAGTGAAAGTTCTTAAATATACTTTTATCTTTTATTTTTCAATAGTTGTAAACCAGCATTATTTGTCCTCCATAACCTGCAAACATATTTGCCCCTGCATTATAATTAAATATGGCAAAAGTTTTTGGGTTTTTAAATCCAATCACATTCAGGGCTAACTTGTCAAAGGTAAATGATATGTTGGCAAAATTGTACCATCCGTTGTCCTTCCAGTCGTAAAAAACTATAGCGCTTACCCGTGTAATAACTGAAAGTGGCAAGTTCAGAGATAAGCCGGTAAGCGAGATACTGTTACTTGAAGTGAAAAGTGTTTCAGATGTGCTTATAAGCATGTTTTCAGCCATTAAGTCCAGACCCTGTCCGATCTTAAATGTATAATCGATGCCAATAGTAAGAGCCTTTTCGAAATCAGGTATATCGGGATGTGATCTTTGTGCGATTGTTCCCTCCAGCCACAGACCAATTCCAAGATCAAGTTTTGTGTCAACGCCATATCTGTTCTCAGTAAATGTTTTATTTCCTGTAACCGGAGGCTGCCAGTTATCTGGAAACAGGGCCCGCCTGTTGTGGTAGCTGAAGGCAAATTCACCCCTCGGTACAGGGAGCTGAACCCTGCCGCCGAACTCAGGCCTTCGTGGGTCGGACGCGACAGTTTCCCATCCTTTCGTCTGATCATTACCATAAAGGGCCCATAACCATATATTTGCGTTATTCCTGAAGTAATATTTACCAAGCAATCCATAAACCCCTGTTGTGAGTTTTAAAGGATCCCTTGGGTCGACCCTGTCGAACCACATAAGGGGCCTCAGCATATTTGCCGAGCCAAAATTTATCTTTTGAAGTCCGGCACGAATCTCGAATCTCTCTCCCTAGAACCTGAGCCATAGTCTGTAGAACCTGGCACTTGCATTTGTGTAAGCAGAAGAATCACCCTGAACTGTATAATTACCAAGCAGATCCGCGGAGATCTCACCATCAAATTTATAGTTTTTATTTACGGGCAGTTCAAAGAGGACCTGTGGTATATATCTTGCACCGGACTGAAATCCAGGTTTCCCGGAATTATTTATCGTCATCCAGCCGGCAATCTGACCATTGAATTCAATCTTCTGGCAGTTGGCGTCCGTCAGGCAACAAAGAAAAATTATCTGGATTATTGTATAAGTCCCTGATGGCTTCATAAAATTTATCCCCTCGTGCTGAATAACACATTTATTTGAAAATCAGATTCTGTTAATCGAGTAATAAATTTAAGTAATTTTATGATTAGATTGCAGATCATAATCGTGAGGCATTACATTTACTTTAAAATTTAATCGAACTATCATGACCAACCGAAGGGATTTTATTAAAAAAAGCGCTCTTGGTACAGCAGGAATTGCGATTGGTGGAATGGCATTCGGCCGTAGCTCCTATAACAGGATAATCGGCTCCAATAACAGGATGAATGTCGCTGTTATCGGGATCCGAAGCCAGGGCGGGACACACATAAAGAGTTTCTGCGAGCTGAAGGACCCGATGAATGTAAGGATAAAAACTCTCTGCGATGCAGACGAGCAGTTCTTTGCCCCTAATCTGAAAACTATCCAGGATATGGGATGTGAAAAGCCCGGTACAGAGTGGGATATGAGAAAAGTATTCGACGATAAGGAGATAGATGCGGTCTCATTTGCAGTACCCGATCACTGGCATGCGCTTGGAACGATCTGGGCCTGCCAGGCAGGGAAGCATGTTTATGTTGAAAAGCCTGCAAGCCATACGGTTTTTGAAGGACGTCAGATGATAGAGGCGGCGAAGAGATACAGGGTAAAGGTGCAGACCGGCCTTATGAACAGATCTATACCCGGAGTAATGGCTGCAATGAAATTCATTCACGATGGAGGTATCGGTGAAATATTCATGTCAAAGGGACTCTGCTATAAGCCAAGGGATTCTTTCGGAATAGTAAAGAGCGGAAATCCGCCCGAAACGCTTCATTACGATACTTGGCTGGGCCCTGCGGCACTACAACCATATAATGAGAAGCATGTTCATTACAACTGGCATTGGTTCTGGGATACCGGCGGTGGTGACTCTGCTAACCAGGGACCTCATCAGTTCGATATAGCCCGCTGGGGATTAGGTAAGAACGAGCATCCCTCTACAATTTATTCAATGGGCGGTCTTTATGGTATCAACCGGGCTGATTGCGAGCAGGAAACGCCAAATACTCTGACATCTGTCTTTAAATACAGCGATGGAAAAGTACTTGAATTTGAAACAAGAGGTCGCTATACAAATTCTGAGTCTTCTCTTGACATAAGAATAGGGAATATTTTTTATGGGACCGAAGGTTATCTTGAACTTGACGGAGACCGGTGGAGGGCATTTCATCAGCGGGAAACAAAACCTTTTGCAGGTTCTGAAGTTGGTGTCAAATCTGCTGACGTTATGGCACCTCCGGGAGGCTCAAGCCATTACGCAAATTTTATTGCTGCGATCCGTTCAGGTAAAGATGAGGATCTGCACTGCCATATAACAGATGGACACCTTTCTTCTTCGCTGCCCAACCTTGGTAACATCTCTTACCTTACCGGAAGGGAACTTAAATTTGATGGCCGGAAAGAGAAATTTATAATGGATACCGAAGCAGATAAACTTCTTACCCGCGAATACCGTAAGCCATATACACTGCCCGTTATTTGAGGATGAGAGACACAAGTGCCTGTTGTTGTAAATTGGATTTATTTTTGAATATTAATTTTTTTATAAATCATGATCATGAAAAGAATAGTTGGAAGTCTTCTATTATTTATTCTGTTTATTGCTTCATCAAAAGCACAGAATGCTCCTCAGCTTGGCAAGGATCCTCTGAGCAAGGTTATTTCTGCCATGACTCTGGAGGAAAAGGTATCATTAGTTGTTGGAACGGGAATGAGGATGCCAGGCCCGCCTCCCTCATCCCAGAGACAGAATCCGCCTGCAGGACAGCAGGGTCCGCCGCCTCCGGCTGCACAACAGGGTCCTGTAGTTGGTCAGACCGAGGTACTTGTTGACGGTGCAGCTGGTACAACATTTGCCATTCCCAGACTTGGAATTCCTGCAATGGTCGTTGCCGATGGTCCGGCCGGATTAAGAATAAGCCCGACAAGAAAGAATGATAATGCAACCTACTACTGTACTGCGTTCCCCGTTGGATCTCTGCTGGCTTCCACCTGGGACAGGGATCTGGTTAACAGTGTAGGAAAAGCAATGGGAAATGAAGTTCATGAGTATGGAGTTGATGTACTGCTTGGCCCCGGAATGAACATTCAGCGTAATCCATTATGCGGAAGGAACTTTGAATATTATTCAGAGGACCCATTCCTGACAGGAAACATTGCTGCATCAATGGTAAACGGGGTTGAATCGCAGGGCGTCGGAACTTCTATAAAACACTTCGCTGCCAATAATGCTGAAACAAACAGGAACTCACTGAATACGATAATAAGCGAAAGAGCACTCAGGGAGATATACCTGGAAGGATTCAGAATAGCAGTGTCTCAGTCTCAACCCTGGACTATTATGTCATCATACAATCTTATAAACGGAACAATGACCTCTGAAAGTCCTGATCTACTGACAAAGATACTCAGGAATGACTGGGGTTTCAAGGGTTTTGTTATGACCGACTGGTTTGGAGGGAGAAATCCTGTTGCACAGATGACTGCAGGAAATGATCTCCTGATGCCAGGCAACCCTGACCAGCGAAAAGCTTTAATTAATGCTGTTAAGGAGGGCAAACTTGATGTAAAGGTTCTTGACAGGAATATTGAAAGAATACTCACTGTAATGCTCCAGAGTCCAAGATTTAAGGGCTATAAATATTCTAATAAACCTGATCTTAAGGCACATGCATCTGTTACAAGGCAGTCTGCTTCAGAGGGAATGGTGCTTCTTAAGAATGCTGACAATACATTGCCATTTGCCGCAGAAGTTAAAAATATTGCTGTGTTCGGGAATACTTCATATGACCTGATTTCAGGAGGAACGGGGAGCGGTCATGTCAATGAGGCCTATACAGTGTCTCTAGTAGCAGGACTTACAAATGATGGCTATAAAGTAAATGATGATCTTAAATCGTTTTATACACATTATCTTGATCTTACAAAAGCAGGACGCCCTCAGCAGAGGTCATTCTTCATGACACCCCCTCAGATAGGGGAGCTTGTTCTTAACCAGGATCTCATAAACGGGATCGTCAGCCAGTCTGATGCAGCCATTATAACCATTGGGCGGAATGCCGGTGAAGGAAGGGACAGAAGCAAGGAAGAAGGTGATTTTCAGCTTACGGAACAGGAAAAACAGCTTATCAGAATGGTTACCATCGGATACCATGCGAAAGGAAAGAAAGCTGTAGTAGTTCTCAATATTGGTGGTGTTATAGAGACAGTCAGCTGGAAAGATATTCCTGATGCGATCCTTCTTGCATGGCAGGCAGGACAGGAGGCAGGTAATTCAATCGCAGATATTCTTTCCGGGAAAGTCGACCCTTCAGGAAAGCTTGCGATCACATTCCCCGCTGTTTATGATAATGTCCCCTCTTCAGCAACATTCCCCGGGAAAGAGCTTGAAAAACCAGCAAATCAGCAGGCAGGAGGCATGGTTTTCGGAAGATCTGTGCCCGCTGAGATCACTTACGAAGATGGTATTTACGTGGGTTACAGGTATTATGAAACTTTTAATGTGAAGCCTTCATATGAATTCGGTTATGGTCTGTCTTATACTACATTTGATTACAGTAACCTCAAGCTTAACTCGACAAAATTCAATGGTAAACTGACTGTATCTGTTGATGTTAAGAATTCCGGGAACAAAGCCGGCAAAGAGATCGTACAACTCTATCTAACGGCTCCCAAAGGAAAACTTGATAAACCCGCGGAAGAACTCAAGGGCTTCGCAAAAACAAAACTCCTTCAGCCCGGAGAGGTACAAACCCTTACATTTACTATTGAGAGTCATAATCTTGCTTCATTCGATCCTTCAGTATCCTCGTGGATTGCCGACGCCGGAAATTATAATGTTAAGATCGGGGCATCTTCAAGGGATATTAAGGTGACGGGAACATTTAATCTTGCTAAGAATCTTACGGTTGCTAAAGAGAGTGTGTCTCTTGTTCCGAAAGAAAAGATAAATGAGATAAAACCAAAATAGGATATAGCTTTTGAGAAGGTTCTTTTCATATTTCTGCCTGATTGGATTATCTGTAACAAGCGGTCTTTTTCTGACTGACTGCAGGAATGGTAATGCGACAGGCAGATCTTTTTATGTAAGCCCATCAGGTAACGATGATAATGATGGGACGCTCTTAAGTCCGCTGCGCACAATTGAGCGGGTGAACAGAATGATCTTAAGCCATGGAGATACGATACTCTTTGAAGGCGGAGCCATTTTTAACGGCACATTCCGGATCGATTCCATTGACAGCGGAGATGAGAGCGGATATGTTGTCATAGGCAGTTACGGATCGGGGAAAGCTATTTTAGACGGTGGAAACAAAGAAGGGATCATAGCTGACAATGCGGAATATTTTAAGATCCTCAATCTTCTTGTTCGTGGAAAAGGAAGGAAGACCGGAAACAGTACAGATGGAATATATATTTCAACCTCTGAAAACTTCTCCCTGGATAACCTTGAAGTTTTCGGGTTTCAGCATTCCGGGATCAATATTTTAGGAAGTAAGAATGCAAGGATTACAAAGATACTATCGCACGACAATGGTTTTGCAGGTATCAGTGCGGGAGGAAAGCATTTAAACCATCCGGATCTTTATGACAATTATAACTTATTTATATCCAATTGCAAAGCATACAATAATCCGGGAGATCCCACAATCCTGAATAATCATAGCGGAAGCGGCATTCTTGCTGCCTCAGTGAACGGAGGAACTATTGAATATTGCGAGGCTTTCAATAATGGATGGGATATGCCGTGGACAGGAAACGGGCCTGTCGGGATATGGATATGGGACTGCAATAATGTTACAATACAATATTGCATGTCGCATGATAACAAGACAAACCCGGTAGCTGCAGACGGAGGAGGCTTTGATCTTGACGGAGGCGTTTCGAACTCCCTGATACAGTATTGCCTCTCGTGGTCCAATCAGGGTCCGGGTTTCGGACTCTTTGAGTTCGGAGCTTCAAAAGTATGGGAGAACAATGTTATAAGATATAATATCAGCAGAAATGACGGCATCAGAAACGGTGGATCATTGTCCGTCTGGAAAGGTGAGAATGGAGGTACCATGAGAAACTGTGCGATCTATAATAATACATTTTACAACGATACTGCAAGAGGAATATCTGTATGGTTCACAACTGCCGTAAAGGGCTTTACATTTGCCAACAATATCTTTCTCTATAAAGGATCTTTTCTGGGTAATAAACAGGTGTTGTCATCGGATGATTTTTCAGGCAATTGCGTTTTTCATCTCTCCGGTAATGGTTCAGGAGTGTCTCCAAAACCCCGGTTCGGAACTTTCATTGATCCAAAAATGGAGGATCCCCGAAGGAAAATAGTGAATGATCCAAAACTATTGAATGAATCAAATCTGGGAGGATTTACAATTAACGAATCTGCATTGAAGGGTTCGGGCATTGATCCGGGGTCACCATTTGGATTTGCAAACAGCTACATTGGAATTACCGGGTCATCGCTAAAGAATGAAAATAAAATTGAGATCGGAGCGGCTGGATTGGGTGGGAAGAGAGAAATGAGAAGTGAGAGGTGAGAGGTGAGAGGTGAGAAGTTTAGCTAGTCCGCGGTAAAAAACTTTAATTATGGTCTGTATAGTATAAAAGTACTCTTGTTGAAATGAAAACAATCAGTTTCTTCACTTTTTCAATCAGTGCACTTCTTCTGCTTGCAGTAAGCGGGTGCTGGAGAGGAGAGATCTCTCCTGAGTTTCGGGTAGCTTCCACGGCAAAAGGCAGAACAGAGATTCTTCTCGATGCCGGGTGGAGGTTTCACAGGGGTGATACGGCAAACGGAGAATCTGTGGATACAAAGGATATTTCGTGGAGAGTAGTTGATCTCCCTCATGACTGGAGCATTGAAGATCTTCCGGGGAAAGAAAGCGCTATTGATTCTGAAGCCATAGGGGGTATTGATGCGGGTTATCTTGTTGGTGGAACCGGCTGGTATCGCAAAGTATTTTTTCTTCCGCTCAATCTAAAGAAAAAGCACATTGAGATAAGATTTGATGGTGTTTATATGAACTCCGACGTATGGATAAACGGTCAGCATCTGGGTAACCACCCATATGGATACACGACCTTTAAATATGACATTACCTCTTATCTGAGACCTGGCAGAAAAAATTTAATTGCCGTAAAGGTTCGGAACGAAGGTCACAACAGCAGGTGGTACAGCGGTTCTGGTATTTACAGACACGTCTGGCTTACAGTTACCTCACCTGTCCACCTTGACCCATGGAATGTGTCAGTTACTACGCCTGTAGTCGATTCCGCGAAGGCGATAGTTAAAGTAACTTCCGGATTTAAAAATGAATCAACAATAGAGGCGAGTTCGATTATTATAACTTATATATCTGATCCGCAGGGCAGATTGATAAGTCAGTCTGAAAGCAGGTTTAAAATCGAGCCAGGAAAGGATGCACTTTCAACTTCAGATTTTAATATTTCTTTACCGGCACTCTGGTCACCCGAAAAGCCATTATTATATACGGCAGCCAATGAGTTATATGTTGACGACAGGGAAGGGAGAAGGGTTTTTCTCGACAGGGTCGAAACGCACTTTGGCATTCGTGAGATTAAGGTCTCTTCAACTCTGGGCTTTACCCTTAATGGTAAACAGATGGTTCTTAAGGGCGGCTGCATGCATCATGATAACGGACCTTTGGGATCGGCAGCTTTTGACAGGGCTGAAGAGAGAAGAGTGGAACTTATGAAATCAAGTGGATTTAATGCAATAAGATGTGCACATAATCCACCTTCCCAGGCTTTCCTTGACGCTTGTGACAAACTTGGAATGATGGTAATAGATGAGGCTTTTGATATGTGGAGCGAACCCAAGAACCCTGAAGATTATCACCTGTATTTCAATGACTGGTGGAAGAGGGATATTGAAAGCATGGTCCTGCGCGACCGCAATCATCCTTCAGTGATTTTCTGGAGTATTGGCAATGAGATTCCTGAAAAAGAGAAGCCTGAGGGTGCGATAATGGCTAAGGAGATTGCAGATTTTGTCAGATCTCTCGATCCTTCCAGACTCATAACATCAGCTGTCAATAATGTTAACCCGTCGAAAGACAGCTATTTTGGGGTACTTGATGTTTGCGGTTACAACTATGCTTATAATAGTTATGTAAGTGATCATATTCGTGTTCCTGATAGAGTAATAGTAGCAACTGAGTCTTTCCCGCTTGACGCTTTTGATTCCTGGATGGGGGTTATAGATAATAGATGGGTGATAGGTGATTTTGTCTGGACAGGCTTTGACTATCTTGGGGAAGCAAGCATAGGTTGGCTTGGCTATCCGCATGAGGGGAGCTTTTTTCCATGGACCCATGCCTTTTGCGGCGATATTGATATTTGCGGATTGAAGAGACCGCAGTCGTACTACCGCGACGTTCTCTGGAATGACACGAAGACTGTTTCTCTTTTCGTTCAGCCGCCTGTCCCGTCATTTCCACTAAATCCGAAGAAAGAGAAATGGAGCAGATGGGAATGGCACGATGTAGTTGCTTCGTGGAACTGGGAGGGCTATGAGGGAAAATCTATAAAGGTGGAGGCTTATAGTTCCTGCCAGTCAGCGGAGCTATTCCTTAATGGGAGATCCCTAGGCAGGAAAGCTACTAACAGGCAGAATAAATGGATCGCTCTCTGGGACGTAAAGTATGCCCCGGGAGTGCTTGAAATCAAAGGATATGAAAAAAATAAAGTTGTCTCTTCATCCATACTCCAGACAGCAGGGGCAGCTTTAAAGATCCGACTTAATGCAGATCGGAGCGAAATAAAAGCCGACGGTCAGGACCTGAGCTATATTTCAGTGGAACTGACCGACAAGGATGGGAACCTTAACCCTGTTGCCGGAAACCTTATAAATTTTTCTATAGAGGGACCTGGCTCAATAGTTTCGGTAGGAAGCTCAGATCCGGCTGGTACAGAGAGTTTTAAAAGGCCTTACAGAAAGGTGTATCATGGAAAATGCCTTGTAATTGTCAGGTCAGGAAACAGGAGCGGTGTAATAAAGCTTAAAGCTGTTTCTGAAGGTATTGATAGCAATGAAATTATTATTCGGTCTATTTAATTAATTAACTGACAATCATGTTTATAGTTCAAAATTATACCCTTGCTGTTGCCCTCTGTTTTGTAACCATGCTCTGCTGGGGATCATGGGGCAATACGCAGAAACTTGCAGCCAAAACATGGCGCTACGAGCTCTTTTACTGGGATTATGTTATAGGAATTCTGATTTTTTCCCTTTTACTCGGCTACACCCTGGGAAGCATCGGTGAGCAGGGGAGAAGTTTCATGACAGACCTCAGGCAGGTTAATGGCGGGAATTTCCGGAGCGCTTTTGCCGGAGGAGTTATATTCAATGCTTCAAATATATTGCTTGCTGCAGCTATTTCAATATCGGGAATGTCTGTGGCATTCCCTCTTGGCGTTGGACTTGCCCTGGTTTTAGGGGTATGCATAAATTATATCAAAATGCCTAAAGGTGATCCATTACTTCTCTTTATTGGAGTTTTTATTATAGTTCTGGCAATTGTCTTTAACGGGATCGCATCAGGAGGGATGTCGAAAGGAAATGAAGGGAAAAAATCAGGGAAAGGT
>JBBIIS010000004.1:39888-42468 GCA_037446375.1 Bacteroidota bacterium
CGTACTGATGTCGCTTTTCTATCGCTTTGTCGCATCAGCAATGGATCTCACGAATCTGACATCTCCTGCAGCCGGTAAGGCTACTCCCTATACTGCTTTCTTCATTTTTACACTTGGCATAGTAGTTAGCAATTTTCTGTTCAATACCTTCGTGATGAAGAAGCCTTTTACAGGAGCTCCGGTTTCTTACAAAGAATATTTTCGGGGATCGCTATCAACTCATATGGTTGGAGTAATGGGAGGAACTATCTGGGGATTAGGTACATCACTAAGCTATATAGCTGCAGGGAAAGCAGGAGCTGCAATCTCCTATGGTCTTGGTCAGGGAGCGACAATGGTCGCAGCTTTCTGGGGTGTATTTGTCTGGAAAGAATTTAAAGGGGCAACAAAGGGCATTAATCTTCTTCTTTTGCTGATGTTCCTCCTTTTCACTTCGGGGCTTATTCTGATAATAATGTCGGGAGGAAGCTGAATATTATAAGTATTCATTTGCAGATTATATAAAACCCAGAAATTAATTAAAATGAAAAGCGCCAGAACAAAACTTCAGATAGTGCTTATTATAATCTTTGTATGTTTTATAAGCACAATTGCTTCATATTCACAGATTCCGGTAAATTATAAAGGGAAACCGTTTGTTGATCCGATGCATAAAAAAGGCATGCAGGTGATCCCCGGGAAAATAGAACTGGCATTCTACGACCTGGGCGGAGAGGGCATTGCTTACCACGATACTGATACGATAAATAATGGGTCCGGGAAGCTTAATTATGAACAGGATTGTCCTGCTTCCGGGCTACTGACACCATCATCCTATATATGTCACTTCCGGGAAAAAGAGGGAGTTGATATCTCATATACCAAAGATATTGTTGATTTTTCACACCCTAATCTCTACGAACCACCTGTTAACCAGCTCTATCTGGGATGGCAGGCAGATGGGGAATGGACCAATTACACCGTAGATGTAAAATACGCAGGAAAATACAAAATTACAGCCCTGTACGGCAGAAATAACAATAATTCCTCATTATGGGTCAACAATGAAAAACAAGCAGACCTGTTTCTTCCTGTAAATACAGGTGACTGGCATTCCTGGAACAAGGCAGTTGTTGGCAAGATTACATTCACTAAAACCGGGGTAACCCTGCTTACACTTCATTACAATTCAGGCTCGAATCTTGCATACCTGGAATTCGAATTGACGGAACAGAAATAAATACAAATAGCCGGATATTTATTGAGAATCGAATAAATATCAGTATTATACTGAGTTTATAATAGTCTGATTATTAATAGCTTAAAATTGGTATTATTTGAGATTCCGGTCAGATGGGTCATTATTATTCATTGGCGAATACCTGCAGCCTCTTAAATTGAAAAATGGTATTGATTGTGTATGAATTTATGATGCCCGTCAACTGGAATGGGCTCCTTATAAAAGTTGTTATATTAACAGTGAACAAATCTCCATTATGATGGTTTACCTTTTGTAGCTAAGCCAGTTAATGATCATTCAATTGAACAGGAAAATTTTGGTAATCGGCTGGTTTCCCGACATAAATACGTTAAATATCGGTGAATTGCTTGTCTTATTAAGGAATGCATACAGAGTTTTTAAAATTAATTGATTTGCAGTATTAAGAATGGTTACTTACCAATAATCAACACAATTTGAAAAGAATTTCCGGATACTGTTCTGTTTTTTTTCTGCTGATCGTTTTTTTGTCGGCATCTTCTGTCGCAAAAGCTCAAAACCCCTTGGTTTTCAACATTACAGGCGGTGGCTCATATTGCCAGGGCAGCACCGGTCTGGCAGTTGGACTCGATGGGTCCGAAGCCGGCGTTGTGTATACATTGTTTAAAGATGGAGTGGCCCAATCTCCAGTTGTCAACGGGACTGGACTGGCAATTGATTTCGGTCCACAATTAGCAGGAACATATACAGTTACCGGAACAAATGGTTCTGGTACTTCTATAATGTCAGGGAGTGCAATTATAATTGAGAATCCACTACTTCCTGTAAGCGTCTCTATATCAGGTTCCGGTAATCCGGTGTGTGATGGAACAACTGTAACTTTCACCGCAACACCTTTAAACGGAGGGTCATTACCGGTCTTTCAATGGATGGTTAACGGTATTAATACGGGATCGAACCTCGCTAATTATAACTATGTCCCTGTTAATGGTGATGTAATAACATGTGTTTTAACCTCGAGTGAGATATGTACTACGGGCAATCCTGCTACATCGAATTCAATAACGATGACCGTCAATCCGAACCTGCCGGTGAGTGTGTCGATAGCAGCTTCGTCGAACCCTGTATGTGCAGGCACTTCTGTCACTTACACGGCAACTCCGTCAAACGGAGGTACTGTGCCGGCATATCAGTGGAAGGTCAATGGGATCAATGCAGGGACAAATAGTAATGCATATAGTTTTATTCCTAACAATGGAGATGTTGTCACATGTCAGCTGACCTCTGATCTCACATGTACTACGGGCAATCCTGCTACATCGAATTTAATAACGATGACCGTCAATCCGAACCTGCCGGTGAGTGTGTCGATAGCAGCTTCG
>JBBIIS010000004.1:42568-52091 GCA_037446375.1 Bacteroidota bacterium
GAGGTACTGTGCCGGCATATCAGTGGAAGGTCAATGGGATCAATGCAGGGACAAACAGTAATGCATATAGTTTTATACCCAACAATGGAGATGTTGTCACATGTCAGCTGACATCTGATCTCACATGTACTACGGGTAATCCCGCTACATCGAATTCGATTTCCATGACGGTGAATCCAATTCTGACTGCCAGCGTGTTGATAGGTACCTCATCGAATCCCGTATGCTCAGGGACTCTGGTTACGTTTAATGCCACAACTATAAATGGCGGACCTTCGCCAGCATATCAATGGAAGGTAAATGGACTAAATGCAGGTACAAACAGTCCTTTTTATTCTTACACTCCTGTGAATGGAGATGTTGTCACCTGCATTATGACTTCCAATGCAAGCTGTATAACAGGCAGTCCTGCAATGTCCAATTCAATCACAATGACTGTTGATGCAAATCTGCCAGTCAGTGTTTCGGTTGCAGCTTCATCCAACCCTACCTGTGCCGGAACCTCCGTCACTTTCACCGCCACCCCGACAAATGGAGGTACATCTCCGGTATATCAATGGCATAAAAACGGGATCGTTGCCGGAACGAATAGTCCGACATATACTTTTGTTCCAGTGTCCAATGATAAGGTTTATGTGGTTATGACTTCAAACCTGACATGTGCAACAGGCAATCCGGCAACTTCGAATACAATTACAATGACTGTAAATCCAAACCTACCTGTCAGTGTTGTGAATTCAGTTTCCCTGAATCCCGTTTGTGCCGGAACATCTGTCACTTTCACCGCCGCACCGGTAAATGGCGGAATATCTCCAACATACCAATGGTATAAAAATGGAATTGCCACCGGAACAAACAGTCCAATATTTGCATATATTCCACTTGAAGGAGATCAGGTTTATGTTGTTGTAAATTCAAGTCTGACGTGTACCTCAGGCAATCCGGCAAGTTCCAACACATTAACGATGACCGTTAATCCCAATCTGCCAGTCAGCGTATCGGTATCTCCGTCGTCTAATCCTGTATGTGCTGGCACAGCTGTCGTTTTTAGCGCCATTGGCATAAACGGTGGTCCTTCACCGGCTTATCAATGGAAAGTAAACGGCAATAATGCAGGAGCCAACAGTTCAACTTATAATTACATCCCATCAAATAATGATATCATAACCTGTGTACTTACCTCCGATGCTAACTGCTCAACCGGTAGCCCCGCTGCTTCAGCAGGACTTACTATGACTGTTGATCCTCTATTGACGGCAGGAGTCAGCATTGCTGCATCTCCATCGGGGGCGATATGTTCCGGAACCCCTGTAACGTTCACCGCCACACCGACTAATGGGGGGATATCACCAACATACCAATGGAAGAACAATAGCGTGAATGTTGGCACCAATAGTCCAACATTTACTACATCAACCCTTGTAAACGGAGATAAGATAACATGTATCATGACCTCAAATGCGATTTGTGCATCCGGTAGTCCTGTTACATCTTCGGTTATTACGAATATAGTAAATGCAGTCCCGGTCGCAAATGCAGGAGCCGGGGGTAATGTTTGTAATCTGAATTTTACTTTCAGTGCTATCCCAAGCATAGGAGTTGGCACATGGACTAAAATTTCAGGTCCGGGAACAGTTACATTTAGTCCGGGTCCAAATAATGCAAACGCTACTGCAACGGTATCAGATTATGGCACATATACCTTCACCTGGACTGAAAATAATCTTGGTTGCCAGAGCAGTTCAACTATAACTATTAATTTTTATCAGCAACCTTTAGCCAATGCGGGATCAGGAGGAAACAACTGCGGGCTGGTTTTCGGACTGAACGCAATACCAAGTGCAGGGACAGGAACATGGACAAAAACCCAGGGACCAGGGACGGCGACTTTTTCTCCCGGGGCAGGATCGCCTGATGCTTCAGTTACTGTTTCAGCTTTCGGATCTTATAAATTTACATGGACTGAAGTAAATGGTGGCTGTTCCAGCGGCGCATCAATAAATGTCAGTTTTATTCAATCGCCTCCGGCAAATGCGGGTACAGGTGGTCATGTCTGTGGATTGTCCTTTGTTTTAAATGCGGTTCCCGGAACTGGTACAGGAACCTGGACGAAAACCAGTGGCCCGGGAGGCGCTGTTTTTTCACCAGATTCCAATAATCCTGGTGCAGTGGTTACTGTTGATCAGTATGGTGTTTACGTATTTGCCTGGACCGAAGTGAATATCACTTGTTTATCGGTTGGGTATGTTACAGTGACTTTCAATCAACCACCATTCGTTTCAGCCGGAAGAGATACGTCAATATGTAAAGGCAAATCGTTGAGGTTGCAAGGTAGCGGAACAGGATCGTATCACTGGACTCCTGAAAATCTTGTATCAGATACAATTATTGCTGATCCGGTTGTGTCTCCGGCAAGCCAGACTACCTTTAAATTGGCGGTGACTGATCTGAACGGCTGTTCTAATTCTGATTCAGTAATTGTCGATGTTTTAAGTATGCCGGTAGCAGATGCGGGCAATGACCAGACACTTGACTATACATTCAACACACAGATATCTGCCACAGAGCTTAAACCTGGCGAAAATGGCATCTGGTCGATAATTTATGGCAGCGGTATTATTGCAGATTCAATAAGTGCAAATACAACATTATCAGGTCTGGCAATAGGTAAAAATGTCTTTTTATGGTCCGTAAGTAATAATACCTGTCAGCCCGTTCACTCTATGCTGACAATCACCGTGAATGAGTTGTTGATTCCCTCCCTCATAACACCGAATATGGACGGTAAGAATGACTATTTCGTTCTGAAAGGAATAGAATCTCTTGGACGGACAGAGCTCAAAATATTCGACAGATGGGGTGTTCAGGTTTATAGCAACAGTAATTATAATAATGATTGGAATGGGGTAAGTATGGACGGGAGCCCTCTTCCTGATGATACTTACTTCTATGTCCTGAAAGCTCAGAACGGAATATCGAAAAGTGGTTATATTGTAATCAGGCGTTAAGATGTCATGGAGACTTAAAATAATATTATTCTTCCTTGTCCCGGCAACATTATACGGACAGCAGGTACCTGTGACATCTCAGTACGTACTTAATCCTATGACAATAAATCCGGCATTTGCAGGAAGCAGGGAGGCTCTAAATATAGCTTCTTTTTACAGGGTGCAATGGGCCGGGATCAATGGTGCTCCCGAAACAATGACTTTAAGCCTTGATGCTCCAGTCGATAACAAAAAATTAGGATTAGGCCTTATGATTGTGAATGATAAGATAGGAGTAACAAAAGAAAACCAGTTCATAACGAATTATTCATACAGGATAAGAATGAAGACTGGTATACTGTCAATGGGAATTGGGGCAGGCCTTATATTGACAAGTTCCACTAACTCACAATTGATTGTAAATGATCCGGGAGATGAACAATACCTGGTAAATTCAAGAATTTTTGCCGTACCTGATTTTAGCTTTGGTGTTCAATATACCTCTAAAAAATACTTCGCTGGATTCTCAATACCAAAACTTTTAAGTTACACTTTTGATTATACAAGGAATAAATATGTTTTGAAAAATGATCTTGTAAACTACAGCTATCTGTTTAATACAGGATATGTATTTGATCTGGGTTCCAGGATCAAATTGTACCCATCCGCTCTGCTTATTTATTCGAAAGTTGACAAAATCCAGTTTGATCTGAATGCCCATGTTTCTTTTTACGACAGACTTTGGACCGGAGTATCATACAGAAATGGAAGGTCGTTGAGTTTTCTCCTGCAGGTTCAGCCTTTCAGTCAGATAAGAATTGGTTATTCATACGATTTTGATATAAGTAAGCTTGGTAATTACAATAATGGGACCCATGAATTAATGCTTCGGTTTGAGTTCAGGTATAAGGTTAATGTGGTCAGTCCCCTGGTATTTTGAATATGTATTTAAAGTATATTATAATTGCATTGTTTTTTTCTATCCTGTCTCAATTTGTTGCAGGACAGCAGGCTTCATACTCTGTCAGAGTGACCGATTTCAGTTCATCTGAGTATGACGAGTTTTGCCCTGTTTATTACAATCATGGCCTGGTATTCTGTACAAACCGTGCTAAAAGCAGCATCTCAAGTTACATTGACTCAAAAGGACAGAGTCAGGTTAAGATCTATTATATTGATACCACTTCAACCAAAGGCAGATGGAAAAACTCAAAACTTTTAACTAAAAGCCTGACGACAAAGTTTAATGATGGCCCTGTGACTTTTTCAAGGAACAGGGATACAATATACTTTTCAAGAAATCTCCTTGTAAACGGGGGGCTGGACAAAATAAGCAATAGCAGTTCGGTTTATTCGCAGAATTGCTGGTCGAAAATTAAAGAATTAAGATTTAATAGTGAAAGGTATAATATCACAACCCCAGCCCTGTCACCGGATGGGAAAATACTTTTTTTTGCCTCGGATATGCCAGGTGGCTACGGCGGGTCTGACCTCTATAGTTGCGAGTGGAAAGGTGATTACTGGGACGAGCCCGTGAACCTTGGACCTGAGATTAACACCAGGGGAAATGAGGCTTATCCGTTCATGAACGAACAGGGGGAATTATTCTTCTCTTCAGACAGCCTTCCGGGTATTGGCGGAAAGGACATCTTTGTCACAGCTTATATTGATAACAAATGGGTTACACCTGTTCATCTTGATGAACCTGTAAATTCAAAATTCGATGACTTCGGAATAATAGCGGATTCAACGACAACAGAAGGCTATTTTTCTTCGAACAGAAATGGTTCACTTGATATTTTCCATTTCCGGACCCGGGTTCCACAGGTGTTTTTTGCTCCTTTACAGAAAGAGAATAATTATTGTTTCCAGTTTGCCGACAGCGGTTCAATACTTGCCGATACACTGAATCTGAGATATGTATGGAATTTTGGGGGAGGGGAAAAAGCCTACGGTCAGGTTGTAAGACACTGTTTTAAAGGTCCTGGAAATTATTCAGTAAGACTTGATATAGTAGATAAATCAACAGGGAACCTGTTCTTTTCCAAACTTTCATATAATCTGGTCTTAAGTGATTATATCCAGCCATGTATCAGTTCCCCCGATTTTGCTGTACGGGGAGAACCTGTAATCTTTGACGGGGCTAAATCAAATTTGCCAGGTTTTGTTATATCTGATTACACCTGGGACTTTGGTGATGGAACCAGAGTTCAGGGAGAGAAGGCCAGTCATGTATTTAAAACAAATGGAGATTTCAGGGTGAGACTTGGGCTTACAATGAGATCACTTTCGAATGGGGATATCCATACTACAGGTATTTCAAAAAAAGTGCTCATTTTTAACAGTGAACAGGAAAGAGACAAATATTCTTCACAGCTATCAGGAAGAAAATCAGTCCTTACCGGAGTTGATAAATATGAAAATGCAATTATTTCCGGTCTGTTCTCTGCAGAGTCGGAGTATAAGAAAGATGCAGTGTTTGAGGTTGAATTGCTGAACTCAAATACCAGGATTGGCGTTTTGAGCTCTCTTTTCAGCAGCATTCCCGGTGCATACAGGGTTATGGAAAAATATGACAGTAAAGCTGCGGTTTACAGATATATCATCGATGAACAATTAAGTCTGATGCTTACGTACAATTCTTTTCATCAGGCAATCTCATCAGGATTCAGGTCCGCACATGTTATAACAGAACAGGAGAATGATGCCGCCTCCAAGGAACTTAATAGTCTTAAAAAAATTTTCGGACTTTCAACTGATATCTATTTTGACAAAAATTCACGATTGACTTCAGAAGCATTTCTTGTTCTGGACCAGGTTTATAAGATACTTTCAAAGTATAGTACATTAAAGCTTGAAGTTGATGTCCATACAGACGATACAGGATTACCTGCCGATAAGTTGAAATTGTCACAGCAATACGCCCAGATAATTGCCAGGTATTTGTTAAATAAAGGTCTCGATCATAACCGGCTGGTTGTTAACGGTTTTGGCGGATCCGCGCCTGTGGCTGCAAATAATACAGAAAAAGGCAGAACACTGAACAGGCGAGTAGAATTTTTGATTATCAAATGAGTTATTATCCGTTTCATATCAGTGAAACTGCCGGATCAGGGGTAGAATAAAAGGACAATCCAATAATACGCGATTTCGACTAATTCGCGCAAAGATCTGAACGTATCATAGATTACTGAATTTCTGGCCCTGTAGTCGGGAAGAGGTATTATGCCAATCCGATACTTTCCATGAAGAAGATGCCTGTACGTCATTAGAGTCCTTGGAGCGTGCACACCAATTGTAACAATGTTGATCCCGGTCACCTCAATGGAAGACGACCTAAGCCAATTGCAAAAGGCTATAGTTCCCGCCAGTGTCCTGTTGATTCTGACTTTCTCTGCCGGGACTTCTATGATCCTTGTTGAGTCAATCCCAAGGGCAATGAGGTTTTGCCTTGCAAATCCGGCATAGGATTCCGATTTATTGTCGATACGAACGGTCCTGTCAAAGGCTGGAAATGTATAAACGGAATTATCGTGGTAAGGAATGATTACTTTATTATCAATTACTATTTGCCTGATAAAGAGCTTGCGTTCCCAAAATGAGTCAATTCCGTAGTTCAGAAGATTTACTGATATTGAATCAACTCCCGATAAGCGTCCTGTCCATTTTGCGGTATAATCCTTTTTACTCTTCCCGGCGTAAAAACTTCCTATGACAGAATCATTAACTGATAAATTGAAATGCGACGAGTTTATTTCACCCATCGAGCTGAATGCTTTTACTGAAATATTATGGGCTAAGCTTGCCGTATCTGAATTGAATTTACCCCGAACTTTGAAAGCCAGTGAACCATTTGAATAAATTTCAGAATAACTGGCAGTGGTTTTCAGTCCGGTAGTTACTATCAGTTTATATGAGCCTTTCCTGAATTCATTGACAACAAGCCTGAACTCTGACGGTGGCAACCAGCCCTCAACAACAAGTATATCAGCTCTTACCCTTGAGGATCCGGAGAGTTTTGTTCTGAGAAAATATGCAAAAACGATGATCAGGATAAGAAGGGTTGAAAAAACGATAAAGAAATTAATCCTTTTTTCCTGCCTGCGGCTGAACATTACCATTTACATTTTTGTTTAAAGATAAAATAAATACTCTGAAACACTACGTGTTAAGATTTTGTTACACAGGCCTGATTATGATTAAAACAAGGGTATTTATGCTGAAACAGATAAACTTTTAAATATGAGGATAATCTCAGTTGTTGGAGCGAGGCCGAATTTCATGAAAATAGCCCCATTTATTAAAGCCATAAATAAACATAATGCGCAGAATAGTAATTCAATTGAACATATTCTTGTCCATACCGGTCAGCATTATGATGACAGAATGTCAAGAGCATTTTTTGAACAGCTTGAGATACCTGAAGCAGATATAAATCTGGGAGTAGGTTCAGGAAGTCACGCACAGCAGGTAGGAAATACTATGATCGAGTTCGAGAAGGTACTGCAGAGCAAGAGGCCCGACTGGGTTGTGGTTGTAGGCGATGTCAACGCCATTCTGGCATGTTCCGTTACTGCAAAAAAGGAAAATATTAAATGCTGCCATATTGAGGCTGGGTTGCGATCAGGAGATATGACCATGCCTGAGGAGGTAAACCGGCTTGTTGCTGACCGTATTTCAGACCTGCTGCTGACTCCCGACAGGCTTTCGTCTGCTAATCTCAGGCAGGAGGGCGTACCGGAAGAAAAGATAGTTTTTACAGGTAATATTATGATAGATTCGCTTGAAAAGAGCCGCTCGAAAGCTGAATCCATCACAATCGCGGAAATCATAGAGAAAAACTCCATCAACGGATCATTACCTAAAACACTGAGCTCATCTGAAAATGGCTTTGGAGTCCTGACTCTGCACCGCCCCTCCAATGTTGACAGGAAAGAAATTCTTGAACCAATTGTGAGATTCGTGCTCGATGAGGTTTGCCAAATTATGCCGATGTTATGGACCATTCATCCGCGTACCAGAAAGATGCTGGAATCGTTTGGCCTAATGGATGAAATAGGCAGGAATGGGAATCTTATCCTTCTTGAACCACTGGGTTACCTTGAAATGCTGAGACTAAATATGGGGGCAAATATTATACTGACAGATAGCGGAGGGCTCCAGGAGGAATGTACCGTTCTCGGGACTCCATGTCTTACATTACGATGGAATACTGAGCGTCCGATCACTCTAGTAGAGAATGGCGGGGCCAGTGTCCTTGTTGGAAATAATATTGAAAGGCTCCGCGAGGAATTTCACAGGGCCATAAAGAAACCTCGCATTCCTATACGCCCTGAATTCTGGGATGGCCACTCTGCAGAAAGATGCCTGAATGCTATCATTGAATTTGACAAAGAGGCTTAAATTGATCATTCAGTCATTGAGAAATTCCTAAATAAATAATACGATAAATTGAAATTAGAGAATGGACCAGTTATGAAAACAAATGCTGGACTTTATAGTAATAATTCCGTTACACCAGGGCTGAAGCTGTGGATGGAGGGGAATAAACTTAATTATAACTCTGATAATTTTGAAATTGACGCAGAATTCCGCGATTTTCTGGAAAAAAACGGGGATTCATTAAAATCACTTGTACAAAGAAACGGTGGTGGACGGGTAAGTCTTCTTCCGGCCGCACCCAACCAGGAAGCTTTATGGTTCCTTCAGAAAATGGATCCTGGAAATATAGCTTACAATGTATCTGCTTCAGGTAAAATAAGAGGAAAGTTCAATGTTGCAAATTTTGAAAAGGCAATAGGAATATTGTCAGACCGCCATATCATGTTAAGATCCTTTTTCGCTGATATTCAATTCAAATCATTGTCTGCCTTCCTTGTTGCGCCTGATCATTCCAGCCCTTCTATTGAGATGATCGATGCCGCAAGTGCTGATGAAACTGAAATTGAGAGGATCATTTATGAAAAATACAGAGTGCCATTCAACCTTCAGGAAGGGCCTTTATTTAAAACGTTTATATTCCGAACGAGAAATGGTGCCTGTTTCCTGTTTAATTTTCATCATTCAATATGTGACGCATGGTCTATCAAGATATTCCTGACTGAACTGTTCGAGGTATATAATTCTCTTATCAAAGGGAAGGAGATTCCTGCTGTTTCACAATCCATAGATTATGATGCTTACATCTTCAGGCATGGTGAATTCCTTAAGAGCAATGACGGAATAAGGCAGATTGATCACTATAAGGGTGTTTTGAAAGAAAAGGACTGGCCATTGAACCTGCCCTATGATTTTAAAAGGCCTTTGGTTCAGACCTTTAATGGATCAACCCATCACTTTGCCATTTCGGGTAAAATGGCGATTGATCTGATAGGACTTGCTGCTGATCTGAAGACAACGCCAAATGTGATTTTCTTTTCAGCCTATGAACTTCTTCTATCAAGATTGTCCGGACAAAAGCAGTTTTTCATAGGAATGCCTGCCTCCGGAAGAACAAACGATGATTACCAGAATATTTTCGGCTATCTTATTAATAT
>JBBIIS010000005.1:0-48991 GCA_037446375.1 Bacteroidota bacterium
ATATGGATCCTCCCCATAGGTTTCATGACCTCTTCCCCATCTTGGATCGCGGAAGATATTTATATTGGGGGACCAGAATGTAAGTCCCTGGTAAATACCTGTTTTACCTCTTCTCTGGAACTCATTGTATTTCGCCCGTGCCTCATCTGATATTGAAGAGGCCACGTTTAGCAAGAGTTGTTCATCCCACGAATTGGCAGCAGTGATAGCCTGGGGGAAAACTGTTGCGTAGCCGGCTCTTGCAACCCCGTGAAGCGCTTCATTCCACCATGTATATGCTGGTATGCCAAGCCTTGGTATGGCAGGTGCGGTGTACAAAAGCTGATCTGCTTTTTCCTGGAGTGTCATTCTTGATACCAGGTCGTTCACCCTCTCTTCAGTCGAAAGTGACGTATTGCGGTAAGGCAGATCCGATGAAGAGTTCTGTGAAAAGGCTGTTATGCAAGCCGCCTGAAATATGATTGAAAGAAATGCGAGTATTGTTTTTTTCATGATGTTTCGGCTATTCAGTACTGTTTATACTTTGGGTAATTTCCATGGATCCCTGTAATTGGGTACTAGGTACTGGTTGGCATCATTGTCATTCGTAAATTTTGTTCCGTCCCAGACTAGTTTCTTACCCGTGCGGTATGCTATATTTCCGAGGGCGGAGAACTTGGCAATATGTGCTGCGATATCAGGTGTCACGTGTGTATTAAAGTCACGCCTTTTAATACAATCGAGGTGATTTGCCACATGGTTCTTCAGCCCTTCGCCGGTACCGTTCTTCCATGGAACTGCTTCCATCCTTCTGACATCATTTACAACCTCGGGAATAACTTCCCAGCCACCCCGGTCCACCACAAGAGTTCCGTTCTCACCTACAAATCCAAGAACTGCATTCCTCTTATATCCGCCATCATTTATCCCGATGGCATGGTCCCACATCACATTAAAACCATCAAATTCGTATATAGTCTGGAGGCTGTCGGGAGTCTCACAGGCATCATCCGGATAACCATATTTCCCTCCCATAGCCATTATTGATTTGGGCGCGGTAACACCCATCCCGAAAAGGGCAAAATCAAGAAGATGAACACCCCAGTCTGTCATAAGGCCTCCCGCATAATCCCAGAACCATCTGAAGGTAAAATGGAACCTGTTCCTGTTGAAGGGTCTTGAAGGAGCCGGTCCGAGCCACATATCATAATCTACACCTGCAGGTACCGGTTCATCAGCAACTACGGGTATAGAAGTGTTCCATCCCTGGTATGAGTAAACCCTGACAAGACGTATTTTTCCAAGTTTGCCCGACTTTATAAAATCGACGGCATCAAGCCAGTGAGGATCACTTCTCTGCCATTGTCCGACCTGTACAACACGCTTGTATTTTTTAGCGGCCTTTACCATCAGGTTGCACTCCTCAATTGTCCTGCCTATCGGCTTTTCGCAGTAGACATCCTTCCCTGCCTCGCATGCGGAGATCATATGCAGACAGTGCCAGTGGTCGGGTGTGCCAACAATTACAAGATCAATATCCTTATTGTCAATGACCCTTCTCCAGTCCTTATAGAGATTAGCCGGTGTGGCTCCCCTGATCTTCTGAACATCTGCAGCCCTTCGCTGCAGTACATTGTTATCAATATCGCAAAGAGCAAGGCACTCAACACCGGGATGCTTCAGAAACTCTGACAGGTCAGCAAATCCCATTCCGTTGCAGCCAATAAGGCCTACGTTAATCCTGTCTGACGGAGCACAACCTGTAATCGAGCTTGAAAAGGCAGGAAGAAGACTTATGCCTGCTGTCGTCAATGCAGTTGTTTTTATAAAATTTCTGCGTGTTGTCATATCAATATGTTTTTTGGGTTAGTATTTGTCACTGTTTTATTATTATCAGAATCAATGTATTATTATTTGATTTATACGACCCCCTTTCCCATTTCCCCTATGGGGAGGGCCGGCGTTAAGTCACGGCAATTTATTCCGGGATAGAGAAGGAGCCGGGTTGCATGGAGGCCCCAGCGGCAGTCAGGCTGGTTCGGGGAAATTGCCATTTTATTCATGATTCACGATATTGATTAACTATTGCTTTACCGAGAATCTGTAAATAGTTCGTGAAGCAAATGTTTCGCCAGGGCTGAGAACTGTTTCCGGGAAATCAGGATGATTGGGACTATCTGGGAAATGACCCGTTTCCAGACAGAGACCCGACCTGTATATATATGGCTTCCCGCCGTGACCAATTTGTTTTCCGTCAAGGAAATTACCGCAATAGAACTGTACTCCGGGCTGATCTGTCATAACTTCCATGAGCCTTCCTGTAGAAGGATCATAAACTGTAGCATCTACTGGCTCTGCGTTATCGAGTACAAATGTATGATCATAGCCCTTCCCCATCTTAAGCTGGTCGTAGGGATCATTGATCCTCTCACCTACCGTATGAGGCTTAGTGAAATCGAAAGGTGTCCCATCCACTTTGCGAAGCTCTCCCGTCGGAATAAGTGTTGAATCGACAGCAACGAACCTTGAGGCTTTAATTTCAAGTTCATGGTCAAGGATATTACCATTTCCTGCACCATGAAGATTAAAATAGGCATGGTTTGTAATATTGAGGACAGTCTTCCTGTCCGATATACAGCTGTAGTCAATTATGATCTCATTCTGATCGGTCCATGTATAAATAACCTCCGCATCAATATTTCCCGGATAGCCTTCCTCCATGTCGGGACTATGATACTTGAAACTGACAGTCGGGTACTTTTTATCTGCAACAGGCTTGCAATCCCAGACAACACTATGCCATCCGCCGGGTCCTCCATGAAGTGAGTTGGGCCCGTTATTGAGAGTGAGTAAATACTCCTTTCCGTCAAGTGAGAATCTGCCTTTGGCGATCCTGTTCGCATATCTTCCAACAACTGCACCAAAATACGGATCACCCTTTACCATACTTTCAAAAGTATCATAGCCAAAGGTGACATTATCCTTTTTCCCGTTCCTGTCAGGCACCTCGATCAATGTTATCCTGGCACCGAAATTTGTCAGCTTTAACACGTTGCCATCTTTGTTTGTAAGTGTGAGCAGATAAACATCCCTGCCTTTGAAATTCCCGTAAAATTCCTTCTTGACCATATCAATGCTTTTAGGTGGTTGATTGCAGGCAGTGAATACCATGCCTGAAGTAAAAATTGTTATTAATATCAGACTTGTTTTTTTCATCATTAGGTTCATTTCGTTCCTCCCTTTCATTTTAAAGTTGCACTGAACTGCCTGGCCGGTAATCCTTCACTGTTGAAAAGTGAAGCAACAGAACAGTTTCGCCAGCAGTATCTTACAGAAGTCGGCTCAACTACAATTGGTGATTCGACCCAAACTTCATTTTTGACGATTTTTGCTGATGCTTTAACGAATTTATTATCTTTTCCAGCTATCTCGAACTCATTGAGCTTATTGTCCTTTGCAATAAGACCGGTAGGGACATTAGCAAACTTAATCTTCAGTATTTTGCCCTCCTTGGCAAGCGATTTGAATACCGGACCGTCCAGGTCCATTTTTTTCCCGTAATCATTTACAAGGGCAAGAGCTGCAAGCCTGTCGCCAACTTCCATCTTGAAGGGAGGATGAATATTCATCACAGTGGCAATATCAAGAGTTATGACCATTCCTGTTTTGGGAAGCTCAAGAGCTTTTGTCTGGGCTTCTCTCAGCGGGGCAAGTTCTGTTGAGTCAGCACCTGAATATATATAAGGTGCGATCTGAACAAAATAGAAAGGGAAATCGCCCTCATTCCATGCCTCTCTCCAGTTCCTGATCATAAGAGGGAAGATCTTAGCGTACTGTTCGGCCCTGCCTACGTTGGCCTCTCCCTGGTACCATATCGCTCCTTTTATCCTGTAATCTTTTGCAGGGTTTACCATCCCGTTAAAAAGAGAGGCGGGAGTGTTCGGACCTATTGAAACTGGTCTTTTCTGTGCAAAATAATCATTCTTTAAGACGTCGAAAATATAGAATTTGCCTCCTGAAAGTTCAGCAACCGGCTGATATTTCCATTCACCTTCGATATCAAGTGCCCCTTTACCCGAACCTTTGAGCGCTATCTTCATGGATCCCTTTTTGCCATAAAGTCCGCCTCCGCCACCTGTATCCATCACCCTTACCGCTATTACATTTGTTCCTTTCTTTACAAGGCTCCCGGGAACTTCGTAGTTCCTGTCCTTCTGCCAGGCACCTGTCATCTGCATCTGACCCACAGGTTCTCCGTTAAAATAGGTACAGTCCATATCATCAATTGGTCCGAGAGAAAGGGTAAGGTTCTTTCCTGCAAGAGCTTCAGTGATCGTAATATTTTTCCTGAACCATATAGCACCATCGAAATCACCAATTACATTCTCGAAGAGCTGGGGCAGATTCATGGCTGGCCATGCACTGTCGTCGAAAGTTGGTTTCGCAGCATCCTTATCTCCGAAATCAAGATCCTTCCATTTATCATCAGTAGTCCTTATTGCCTGCTGCTTATGCCCTTCCAGCCATTTATTGTATTCCCCGGCGAGTGGGGCCGATTCCTTTATTGCCTTCATTTCTGAAACAAATTCGACAGCGTTCTCAAGTGCTCCAGATGAAGTCCATGCCTCAGAAGGTGTGCCTCCCCATGAAGATTCAAGAAGTCCGACTGGCTGCCTGATCTCTTCATGAAGCCGCTTGCCAAAGAAAAAGCCTGTTGCACTGAACTGTTTCACTGTTTCAGGCGTGCATACTACCCACTTCCCTGTGCAATCATCAAGAGGCTCAGCTGATACCCTTTTCTGAAGTATGAAAAGATGGATGCCGGGAATATTTGCACCCGCAATTGTTTTTGCCGAGTACATTATTGTATCGTTTGGCGGCCATCCTTCCATTGGCATTTCCATATTCGACTGGCCTGAACAGAACCATACGTCACCGCATAAAATATTACTTATTGTAATTGAAGTATCAGACGCCGCGATCTTTATAGAATAAGGACCTCCGGCCTCAGGAGCAGGTATCGTCACTTTCCATTTATTATCCTCCCCCGCTTTGGTACTTATCTCCTTTGACCAGGATGGGGTAACACTTATATCTTTACCTTTCATTGCCTTGCCCCAGATATTGGCATCCATCTTCTGCTGGATAACCATGTTGTCACCAATAAGCGACGGAAGGCTCAGCTTTGACGGACCTCTGCTGCATCCTGCAATAAGCAGGAGAATCAGAAATAACAGTGATAATCTTTTCATCTTAACTAATTTTAAGTATTGTCATATTATTCGATAACCCATTCATGTATCCCTCCTGAGAAATTTTTTTTAAGCTTTACCATGATCCGCACAGCTGAAGTTGTAACCGGGGAGAAATTTACTGAATCCCACTCGTCCTTTGAAATTTTGTATGATGAAGGTTCCTTTACAGGCTTCCACTGATCACCTGACCTGTACAATATCTTCCATTCATCCGGGATCCTGCATCCCCCGTCAGGACCATCATCGAACCAGTAAACTTTTGATCTTGAAACGGTCGCTACATTTTCTAGATCATATTCAACCCACTCCCATTTGTTTGTATCGGGCCACCAGTGGTAATAGCGCGAGGATTCATCATTGGAGCTTCTGGGTTCTGTCTGATCCTTCACAGCGGAAAGAGATTTTGTTATCTTGCTTGCGGTTATTTTGCTCCTGTATGCCAGAGTGGGGGCCGGAAAAGGCCTGGAGGAACTGTCATCTATGGGAAGCCATACACTCATCTCGCCGGAGCCCCTGTTATTCCAGAAAGCATAAGGGATAAGCAGAAGAGGCTGATCAGCACCAGTTTCGATCTTCCCGGTAAGGGTCTTTCTGGTTTGATAACCGGTAGCCCTGATTATTTCTGTCCCCCCCAGAAGATCATCATTATATTCTGCTGTCAGCGGGGCCTTTTTTCTGAGAACAAGGTTCAGAATTTTTCCATCATTGTTATCAGGCCACTCTGCACAGTAAATAACAGGACCTCTCTGTATTGCAAGCTTACCTATGTCGTCTCTTATTTTTCCGTTGGCAGTTATCTTTCTTACAGCCATTGGAAAATCGATCTCAAGAGTATCCCCTTTTTCCCATTTGTGATCCAGTACCGCATAGCCCTCGCTGATGCTTATTTTTTGCACCACTCCGTTCAGAACAAGGGTGATACTCTCCCTGGTAGTGTCCGCATAGGTGTAAAGGTTACCCGGCAATGCCTCATTTACTGCCCATCCTGGTATCCTGATTCTTAGATTGAATCTGCTCTCTTTTTCAGGATTGACGCCAATAATAACTTTGCCATCCCAGGGAAACCCTGACTTCTGTGATATATTCACCTTGTCGGTCCCGACATTGAATTCTGCAGTATTGGATATGAAAAGGTTGATATACAGATCTTTATCTGTCACAGCATATATATAACCCGGTATAGCGGGGATAAACCTGCAAACATTCGACGGGCAGCAGGCACACCCGAACCATGCACTTCTTTCCTGTTGTCCGGCCGATTCAAGAACATTGGGATAGAAAAATCTGTCGGCAGAGAGAGAGACACCAGAAAGCATTGAGTTATATAAGGTCTTTTCAAGAACATCATAATACTTCGACTGACCGTGAAGGAGAAAAAGCCTCTGATTAAAAAATATATCACCTATTGACGCACAGGTTTCACAATAGGCCGACATATTGGGCAGAACAAATGGTTCTGCAAAACCTTCATTACCTCCTGATGCGCCAATTCCGCCTGTTATATACATTTTGCCATAAACAATATCCTCCCAAATCTTAGTTATTGCATTCAGATACTTTGGATCATTTTCAAGGGCAGCAATATCTGCCATCCCGGAATACATATATGTTGCTCGCACTGCATGTCCGACAGCAGTTGTCTGGTCAACGGGCTTCAGGTTTGCCTGGTTATACTGCTGGCCCTTAGGCCCTCTGACATCGAGGAAGAACTTAGCCAGATCGAGGTATTTTTGTTCTCCTGTCACCCGGTAAAGCTTTACAAGTCCCATCTCAATAACCTGGTGACCTGGATAGACCTTGCATCTGTCCCAGCCAAAATCCCTGTTGACAAGATCGGCCGATTTAATTGCTATATTAAGCAGTGATCTTTTTCCTGTCGCCTGGTAATGAGCAACTGCAGCCTCGTAAAGATGACCGAGGTTATATAATTCATGACTCAATATTGAATCATTCAGCCACCTTTTTTTGTTTGCCCAGGGATGAAGGCCGGCTCCGCCATGCATTTCAGCTATTGTCCTGTTCGTGTAGAGATAACCATCGGGTTCCTGGGCCTTCCCAATTTTCATAATAAGTGTATCCAGCCACAATTCGAGCTTCGGATCGGGGAAGGTCTGAAGTGAATAGCTGGCCCCCTCAATTATCTTGAATACATCAGAATCGTCGAAAGGATAAATTGTCTGAAACTTTCCTGTATCAAGCTTCCCGGCGATCTCGAAGTTTTTGATCCTTCCTGTCGATTCACAATATCCGAAAGCGATCGGGATTGTAACATCGGCATTTTTCTTTATTCGTGGTTCCCAGAAATTATCTGTAAGCTTAACGGATGTAAAAGGAACCGGATGGATTGGATAATCGACCGATGCCCTTTTCTTTGAACACCCGGTAACAAGGATAAAAAGGGCTGGAAAAATCAAAAATTGTATGAGTTTCTTCATTTCATGCTATTTTGAAATCTCAAGAACAACAATTGATTTAGCCGGCAGGGTGATCATCAACCCTCCCTCCTTTATTTTGAATCCGGTAAAATTTGCCGGCTTGATATTTTCAGGCTTCTCGAATGAATTAAAAGTATTCATTTCACCTGATGTCAATATTTCTCCCTTTACATTTTTAATGGCAGCTCCGATTAAAGGACAATCGAGTATTATTTCTTTTCCGGGATTAAGGTTGGCGACGGATATGTGTATTTTTCCATCCTTATCAACAGATGCGGAGGCTGATATTGCAGGTATTTTTTTATCTCCCATAACGTAGTCCTCACATTTAAGATCACTTCTTAAAAGCCTGGCATCCTGGTGTATCCTGAACATTCTGAATACGTGGTAAGTAGGTGTAAGAACGATCTTATCATCCTTTGTAAGTATCACAGCCTGAAGAACATTTACGGTCTGTGCAAGGTTTGCAACCTTTACCCTGTCGGCATGCTGATTGAATATATTAAGATGGATTGCCGCTGAAATGGCATCGCGTAAAGTATTCTGCTGATAGAGGAATCCAGGGTTTGTGCCTGGTTCAACCTTGAACCAGTTCCCCCATTCATCAACAACAAGTCCCTTTGTCTTTCCGGGATCATAGCGGTCCATTATTGCACTATGCCCCTTTATAAGGTCATCCATCTTGTAGTTTAAACGGAAAGTTTCAAACCAGTCGGATTCTTTAAACACAGTTGCGCTATTCATATTTCCCCATCCGCCTGGAACCGAGTAATAATGAAGCGAAAGGCCCTGAAACATGCCACGTGTACCGGGATCCTTCATTAAGGTCTCCGTCCATTCATAGTTGTTATCGTTGGCACCGCATGCTATCCGGTATAGATTATTACCTGCATAATCTCCGAGGTAGGTTGAATATTGCCTCATGACATCAGAGTAAAAATCAGCTGTCATATTTCCGCCGCATCCCCAATTCTCATTTCCTATTCCCCAGTATCTTACTTTCCATGGCAGTTCATGACCGTTCTCCTTACGGAACAGAGTCATCGGACTAACTGAATTTGAAGTGAGGTATTCGACCCATTCTGCCATCTCCCTTACTGAACCCGAGCCAACATTGCCAGTAATATAGGCATCACAGCCAACAAGTTCCGTCAGTTTCATGAACTCATGGGTGCCGAAAGAGTTATCCTCGGTAACACCTCCCCAGTTCGTATTTACAATTGAAGCTCTTTTATTCTGCGGACCTATTCCATCCTTCCAGTGATAGGTATCGGCGAAGCATCCTCCCGGCCAGCGCAGGGTCGGTATCTTCATCTCTTTAAGGGCTGAAATGACATCGTTCCTTATACCATCGGTGTTAGGGATCTTTGAATCGCGTCCTACCCATATCCCGCCGTAGATGCACCCGCCGAGATGTTCCGAGAACTGTCCGTAAATATCCTTGCTGATTACCGGACCGGGATTGTTGGCAACGATTACGAGCTGATTGACTGGCAGAGATTCTTTCTGTGCGGATAAGTCAGACCCTGCAAGAAATAATCCGCCTGCTAAAAATGTTACTATCCATTTCATATCAAATAATATTTAAAGAAAGTCAAATCCGATCTAAAAATTTTACCCCCTTCCCAGCCTTCCCCCGGCTGGAGCGAAATGAAACTACAAGGCCCTCGCCCATGGGGAAAACGGCAAAGGGGTGTTTTGATTTTTATTTGAATTCATTTTCAACGAATGAGCCCAGTTTTTTATACCTGTTATAAAGCATTTCATAACGTTCTGCATTAGCCTTATCGGGATGGTATTCCAGTTCAAATCCGCCACCCATGGCTTTCTGTGCTGCAGAGATATCCTGGTGGATCCCTGCAACAACAGAGGCTGCCATTGCAGATCCGAGAGCGCATGTTTGTTCCGACCTTGCCACCTTAATTGGCATATTGAGAACATCGCACACAATCTGCATAACAAAGGGATTTTTCTTTGAAACTCCTCCGATTGCTATCACACCGTCAATCCTGACCCCTTCGGAAATGAAACGCTCGTTTATCATCCTGGAACCAAATGCAGTGGCTTCGACAAGCGATTTAAATATCCTCGGAGCATCCGATCCCAGAGAAAGTCCGGTAATTGCCCCCTTCAATGCCTGGTTGGCATCGGGAGTGCGTCGTCCGTTAAGCCAGTCGAGTGCTGTAATTGCAGTCTCTTCAGTTGATAGCTTCTGAGCTTCCGCACTAAGTTCAGCAATAATTTTTTCGGATGCTTTCTTTTTAATTCTCTGTCTGTCCGTCTTATCTATCCATTTCATATCCGAAACTATCTTTTCTATGGGCCACATCAGCATCCTTCCAAACCAGGCATATACATCACCAAAGGCAGATTGCCCTGCTTCAAGTCCAAGCATACCAGGGATAATTGATCCATCTACTTGTCCGCAAATGCCGGCAACCAGCTTCTCTCCATCCTTATGCAAGGGTGAAACAAGCATATCGCATGTCGATGTTCCCATCACCTTTACGAGGAAATACTGACTTATCTCTCCACCCACCGCGCCCAGGTGAGCGTCGAAAGCTCCCGCACCAACCTTCACATTATGAGGAATTCCAAGCTTGTCGGCCCAGTCAGCAGTTATGATCCCGGCTACGGAATCGCAGGCGTAAGTTTCTGAATAAAGTCTCCTGCGAAGGTCTCCAAGGTAAGAATCAAGCCTTCCAAGGAACTTCTCATCGGGCAGGCCATTGAAGCTTGCATGCCACATGGCCTTATGGCCTGCCGCGCATCTGCTTCTTATTATTTTCAGGGGATCAGTTACTCCGGTAAGCAGGGCAGGTATCCAGTCGCAATGCTCGACCCACGACCATGCGCTTTTTTTTACCTTTTCATTATTTCTTACAACATGAAGTATTTTCGACCAGAACCATTCGGAGGAGTAGACGCCTCCCTCAAATTTTGTATAGTCCACCCCTCCCCAGCTCTTTGCAAGCTCGTTTATCAAAGCTGCTTCAGCCACACCTGTATGATCTTTCCAGAGGACGAACATAGCATCGGGGTCATCCTTAAAATCATTCTTAAGGGATAGAGGGGTACCTTCCCTGTCAACTGCTACTGGAGTCGAACCTGTAGTGTCTACAGTTATGCCGGCGATATTCTGAGTAATATTTTTACTCAATCCTTTCAGTGCTCCTTTCACGGAATGCTCAAGTCCCTCAACATAATCAAGAGGATGCTGTCTGAACAGGTTTTTAGCGGGATCACAATACAGACCTTTTTTCCAACGTGGATATTCAAATACGGAGCTTCCTGCAAACTCTCCGTTTGAGGCATTCACAACAACCGATCTTACCGAATCAGTGCCATAATCTATCCCGATAACATACTTGTCTGCCATTGAATAATTGGTTAAATAGTTTTTTTAATTAATTTATCTCCTTCTCAGCCTTCCCCCGGTTGGAGCGACAAGAAATTGCCCGGTGGGCAATTTCCGCGAACAATCCTGACTACCGCGGGGGCTACCCTGAATTAATATTTAACGCTATTGGTATTTATTGCAAATTCTTCTTATCCTGTCCGTAATAAGCATTCTTCCCGTGTTTTCTGAAGTAGTGCTTATCCAGTAAAGCCTGGTCAACAGGTTCGGTCCTCCCAAGCAGGACAGTATAGAAAGCCATCCTCGCTATCTCCTCCAGAGCAACTGCGTTATATACGGCCATTTCGGGATCACTTCCCCAGGTAAATGGTCCATGTGAGCTTACAAGCACTGAAGAGACATCCGACGGGTCAAGTGCAGAGAGTCTTTCGACAATGACCCTTCCTGTATTTATCTCATACTCTTTTATTATCTCTTTCCTGCTCAGAGCTCTTGTGCAGGGGATGACACCATGGAAATGGTCGGCATGAGTCGTACCGAAAGGTGGTATATCCTTACCTGCCTGTGCCCAGGATGTTGCATAGGTGGAGTGTGTATGTACAACTCCTCCTATTACATTAAAGGCATTATAGAGGATCAGATGCGTTGGTGCGTCAGTTGATGGCTTGTGTTTCCCTTCAACTTTCTTTCCCTCCCAGTCAATAACTACCATATCATCGGGGGTCATTCTGTCGTATTTGATCCCTGAAGGTTTTATGACAATATAGCCCGACTCCCCGTCCTTTCCACTGACGTTACCCCAGGTATGCACAACAAGGCCGTTTTCAACGAGGTCGATGTTTGCAAGGTAAACTCTCTCTTTAAGCTTTTCAAGCATATAATTGCATTTTAGATTATGAAATCAGCTTACATCCAGATTAAAATAGAATCCATTCTGTTTAAAGCTTTCATATTTTTCACTTATAAACCTGTAATAGAAGGCTCCTTTTTTTGAAGTCAGCTTCTCTTTTTCATCAAGCTTCTGAAGAAGGTCCATTGCCAGGATCTTCTTCCTGAAATTTCTCTTGTCAATACTCCTCTGATAGATTGCTTCATAGAGCTCCTGAAGATGGACAAGCGTGAATTTCTCAGGAAGCAGTTCAAAGCCCACAGGGTTTATTTTCAACTGGCTCCTGAGACAGCTAAGCGCTGTTGCCACCATCCGGTGATGATCAAAAATAAGCTCAGGAAGGTCTGATAATGAACGCCAGTGAGCGCCATTATTCATTTTCAGGCTGTTATCGATATCCTGCTGCTTAATAAGGGCAAAGTATGAGGTAGATATTACTCTGGCACCAGGGTCTCTGTTCAAATCGCCGAAAGTATGCGACTGCTCGAGATAGACATTTTTAATACCGGTCAGGTTATAAAGTATCCTCGAGGCTGCATCGCCGAGGCTTTCATTTTCCATCACAAAACCACCTGCAAGTGACCATTTGCCTTTGGCTGGCTCAAAGCTCCGCTTGATAAGAAGAAGCCTTATCTGCTTTTCTAGAATATCATAGCCGAAAATAATACAGTCAACCGCTACAAGGTGCCGTGTAACAGATGGATAAATATTCATTTTATCAGGCTGTAAATCATTCCTATAAGTTTCAGTATAATCCAAGATTTAATAATACCTGATGAGGCCGGAGTCTGTCATTTAATTCCGTCGGCCAGATGGTAATATATCTCGTTCCACCTGAGCTCATTTCTGAAGGCAGCCAGGTCAAGTCCTTCTCCAATTCTGACATATTCTATTCCCATCATGCCGGTAAAATCTTCTATATAGCTGGCATCAATGGCGGAGCTGAATCCGGTATGGTGAGCCCCTCCTGCAAATATCCAGGCAGCTGCGGCTGATTTTAGATCCGGCAGCGGATTCCAGAGAATGCTTGCAACAGGAAGCTTTGGCATGTCAGGGCACCTGACTACTTCAACTTCATTTACAATCATCCTGAACCTGTTTCCCATGTCAATCAGTGAAGCATTAATTGCACGGCCTGTTGAGGACTTAAACACCAGCCTGGCCGGATCTGCCTTGCCGCCGATCGAAAGAGGATGAACTTCGACAGCTGGTTTGCCAAGAGCGACTGACGGGCAAACTTCGAGCATGTGTGCGCCTAATACCCTCATTCCCTTTGGATCAAAATGGTAGGTATAATCCTCCATAAAGGAGGTACCGCCTTTCAGCCCGGAAGCCATTACCTTCATTGAGCGCACAAGAGCCGCAGTTTTCCAGTCGCCTTCAGCACCAAATCCATAGCCTTTTGCCATCAGTCGCTGCACAGCAAGCCCGGGTAATTGTTTGAGGCCGTGAAGATCTTCAAATGTTGTCGTGAAGGCTTTGAAACTGCCGGCTCTCAGGAAATTCTCAAGACCGATCTCAATTCTTGCAGCCTCTTTAAGAGTTTCAGATGATGAGACTGCCTTCGTCATCTTATATTCGTCACCATAATCTCCAATAAGTTTCCTTACTGCAGTATCTTTAACATCATTTACGGATTTCACCAGGTCGCCGACCCCATAGCCATAGACAGAATAGCCCATCTGCATCTGGGCGCTAACCTTGTTCCCTTCAGTGACTGCCACATCGCGCATATTGTCGCCGAACCTTGCAACTTTCAGTGTCTTAGCATCTGCCAGGGCCGCTGCGGACCTTATCCAGACTGATATTCCTGCAACAGTTTCCGGATCCATGTAATGGCCAACTATTACCTTCCTGTTCAGCCTCATACGTGCAGATATGAAACCAAACTCCCTGTCACCATGAGCCGACTGATTCAGATTCATGAAATCCATATCAATGGTATCCCACGGGATGTCCCTGTTAAGCTGCGTATGAAGGTGAAGGAATGGCCTGTTAAGGATACTCAGTCCCCTGATCCACATTTTGGCTGGAGAGAAAGTATGCATCCAGGTTATCAGGCCGATACAGTTCGGATCGCTGTTTGCCTTTGAACAGAGTTCAGATATAGAATCAGGAGTTGTAAGAACAGGCTTGAATACAACTTTCGTGACAACAGAGGGTGACCTCTCGAGAAAAGCAGCAATTTCAGCTGAGTCCTCAGCAACCTTTTTCAGGGTATCCGGGCCATACAGATGCTGGCTTCCTGTTACAAACCAGACTTCAAGTTTTTTCAGATTTTCCATCTTAGTTTTATATTTCCTTAGTTTCTACCAGAAATAAATGTAGAAGGCGACACAGATGCCAATAACAATCACGGAATTTATGACATCCCATGCTGACCAGCTTGCTCTTGATTCCGCTATCTGCTCGGGCGACCTTGAGAAATAGGTGATTCCCTTTAGCTGCAGTTCATTTGCTTTAGGTGTTACAAAGCTTAGGCCCACCATTAATGCCATCGTGAATACAAAAAGGAATAATTCAAAATGCAGCCAGTTGATATCTGTAATTGGCTGGAAGATGGCCGGCTTGAAAATAAGCAGAAGTAATCTTAGCATCCCAAGCGTGAAACCTACTGTAAGTCCCCACTGTCCTGCTTTCGGAGTGATCCACTTATTGAAAACACCCAGGAGGAAGACAGCCGCTATAGCCGGGGCTATCAGAGATTGTACATTCTGCAGGTACTCATAAAGTACTGATCCAAGTCCTTTCATTAGAGGAATCCAGACAAGGCCCAGAACAACCACCGATATTGTAGCTATCCTGCCGATCCATACAAGTTTGTGTTCAGTTGCCTCTGGGTGATATTTCTTGTAAAAATCAATTGTGAAAAGGGTTGCTGACGAATTGAAATGAGCTGCAAGCGATGTCATTAGTGCGGCCAGAAAGCCGACAACTATCAACCCCTTTATACCTATGGGAAGAAGATATGTGACAAGGCTTCCATAGGCTTTATCATTGCCATCAAACATCATCATACCCTTTGCTTTCAGAACAGCTGCTATCATACCCGGGATAAGGAAAAGAAATACAGGTGATATCTTGAGATAACCGGCAAAAATCGATCCGCGGCGCGCCTGGGTAAGGTTCTTTGCAGCAAGTGCACGCTGAACAATATGCTGGTCTGTACACCAGTACCAGAAGCCTATAATGGCAGCGCCAAGGAACACCCCTATTCCCGGGAATTTAGGATCTGAGGCAGGACGCAAAAGGTGCATATTCAGAGCATTCATGTCATTGGTATATTTGACCATTTCGTGCCATCCGCTGAAAAGGCCTCCGTTGCCTAGCTTCAAAAGCCCAAGTATAAGTATTGTCAGCGCCCCTCCAAGGAGTATAGGTGTCTGAACAACTGAAATTGTCATAATTCCTTTCATCCCGCCCAGAACCGTAAAAATTCCGGTGAGAAGTACAAGTCCCACAGCAGCGATCCAGAAAAAGTCTATGCCTCCAATGCTCTCTATGCCAAATACGGTCTTCAGGAATATCCCACCGGTATAGGCAGTTACAGAAACTTTTGTAAAAACATATCCGACAAGTGTTATTATTGAAAGAAGAGAGCTTGTGCTCTGATTGTATCTCATCTGCAGGAATTCAGGCATTGTAAATACCTTGCTGCGCTGATAAAAAGGTACGAAAACCCAGCCAAGAATAAGTATCATCCATCCATGTACCTCCCAGTGCGCCATTGCCATACCGCTCTGCGCACCCGATCCCGCAAGACCGACAAGGTGCTCAGAACCAATATTTGCGGCAAATATCGCAGCGCCCACCGCAAGCCATGTTTCACTCCTTCCTGAAAGAAAGTAATCTGATGACGTATCTTCTTTATGCTTTATCACCCAAAGGACGATTCCCACAAGGACAAGAAAGAAGATGACAAGTACGATCCAGTCTAGTGTTCCCATTAATTTGCTATTAAGTTAAGGTTAGTTGAGAATAACTGTATATCTGCAAGAATTTGTCTGAACAGGATATGGTAAACAGTTAAATATTTACCGCACCAACACAAATCTAATAAATAAATTAATTGTAATATATACACTTATAACTTTATTTTCATTAAAATATCTTAAAATAAAACGGAAAATGTGTTTGATGCGGTAATGTCAATAAATAGCCTGGGAGAAAGAGGTTCAGGCAGATTCCCAGAGCTTCAGGTTTTCAATAATAAAGTTGATAACGTTCTGGTTATCCTCCTTGCCATTACCGCTTATATTGAAAGGCTCACCGAATTTAATATGGACCTCTTTCGTATGGTCCATCCTGCCGATCTCCTTTATCAGTTTTCCATTACCCCAGAAATCAGTCTTTATAGCAACGGGAACTACAGGAACACCGGCCTTCTTTGCAAGCTTCACTCCCATTGAATTGAATTCTGAAGGAATAAAGATTGTGCTTCTTGTGCTTTGCGGAAAAATAACGATTGAAATTCCCTGGGAAAGAAGATCATATCCTTCGTTCATTACGGTCTCAAAATCTTTCCTTGGATCTGTCCTTCCAACTACAATAGGATTTCTGGATTTCATTACGTCGCCAAAAAGGGGATGACGGACGAGGCTCTTCTTTACAACAAAGGTCACCTTCCTGTGCGGCTGAATAAGGCATGGAAATATCATTGTTTCAAGTGTACTGATATGGTTACTGAGGAAGACCACTGGGCCATTTACCCTGACAATGTTATCCATTCCTTCAATATTGAACTTCCCTCCGATCTTTTCAAGAACCCTTAATATCTCAAATGATGAATCGGTCCACTCCTTATCTCCGTATTTACCTCTCTTCGCTTCCTTCCTTGTCCTGAAAACTATCCGCCCATAGCCAAAAACAAAATGCAGCCAGCTGTCGCGACGAAGCCAGTTGAAGAATCCATTTTTTCTCCCTGGTGACTTATATTCGTATGAATCAAAATAACCAAACATAGATAGGTTTCGGATTTGAGATTTCGGATACCAAAAAGATAATTCTGTTGTAATCTTCGCGTTCGCGCCTTTACGCCTTTAAGCCATATTTTACTTTTGTCTTCATTCCTGATTTCCCATCAGAATATCTTTTTTCTCCTTATAAAGCCTCATGCTTTCAACAACAATTTCATAGGCCTCTTCCCTCTGGACAAACTGTTCGACGGTGACGTTCTTGTGTTCTTCTTTCTTATAATCCTCAAAAAATCTTCGCAGTTCCACAAGTGTATGAGGAGGCAGTTCGCTCAGCTCATTTATATGGCTGACAGACATATCGTTCTTTGCAACGGCAATTATCTTGGCATCCTTTTCCTGTTCATCGATCATCTCCATGGCCCCTATCACCCTTGCTTCGACTATTGTCATCGGGTAGACATCAATTGAACAAATCACCAGTATATCAAGAGGGTCATGATCGTCGCAGTATGTCTGGGGAATAAATCCGTAATTTGCCGGATAATGCACAGATGAGAAAAGCACCCTGTCAAGCTTTAGCAGCCCGGATGCCTTATCCATTTCGTACTTGCCTTTTGACCATTTCGGTATCTCAATTATTGCTTTAACAATTACCGGGGCTTCCTCTCCGGTGGGTATTGAATGCCAGGGATGTGCGCCGCTCTTCATACTTCAGGTTTTAATTAATAACTAAAACAGAAAATGCTCATTTTTCAGACAGTTTGCCTGCCGGACATCTGATAAACAAAGTTATTAAATATATATAAGAAAAGTCAAAACAGTAATATATGCAATGGTTTCGGAAATTGATGCCGTAGTTTTTATTTATTTATAACGGGCATGATCAAAAGTGCTGCTGACAGACCCACAAGAACAACAACTGCGATCCAGCTTATAATATTATTTGTCGGCTTGTTTACATGTTCTCCCATGATTTTCTTATTGTTAATTATAAGGATCATGCTTACGAGTACAACAGGAAGAAGTATTCCGTTGAGTACCTGTGACCAGAGCGATATTTTTATAAGGGGTGCATTGGGGAAAAGGATGATTATCGCCGATATAACTATAATTGCAGTATAAAGAATGTAGAATTCCCTTGCTTCATCCCATTTTTTATCAATGCCAGCTTCAAAGCCAAATGCTTCGCAAACATAGAATGCGGTCGCAAGGGGAAGTATAGTTGCAGAAAACACAGATGCAATGAACAGGCCGAAAGCATAAACCTGCGACGCAAGCTGACCGGCCAGAGGCTTAAGAGCCAGTGCAGCATCTTTGGCTTCATTTATCTGCACTCCGTTTTCATGAAGTGTGGAAGCACATGCCACGATAATGAAAAATGCGACAACTACTGTAGCAACACTGCCTATAACAATATCAGCAACTGTATACTTGTAATTCTTCATCTTCAGACCCTTCTCAATAACAGAGGACTGCATATAGAACTGCATCCAGGGTGCAATGGTAGTTCCTACCAGACCAATGACCATGGCAAGGCTCTGTGTATTCATTTCCATCTTTGGATGAATAATAGACATTCCGATCTCTCCCCAATGAGGCTTTCCCATTAAGGCAGAAATGATATATGAAAGCAGTGATACACTGAAAATCAGAAAGATCCTTTCTGCAATTTTATAGGTCCCTTTGACTACAAGTATCCAAACCATAAAACTGGCGATCGGTACGGCTATATATTTACTTATTCCAAAAACCTCCATACTTCCGGCAACGCCTGCAAACTCGGTTGTCGTATTTCCGATATCTGCAAGCAGAAGTCCAATGAAAATAAAAAAAGTCACTTTTACCCCGGCGTTCTCCCGTATCAGGTCAGCAAGCCCTTTACCGGTCACTATACCCATACGTGCATTCATCTCCTGAATCACTATCAGAACTATAAATGCCGGGATAAGTGTCCATAGAAGTCCGTAGCCATATATTGCACCGGCTACAGAATAAGTCGTAATACCTCCGGCGTCATTATCAACGCTTCCGGTAATTATCCCAGGACCAAGGATAGCAAAGAATATTGCCAGTTGCCTGAAGAATTTTTTAGCTACAAATTTATCTTTGAACATAATTTATCCTATTTTCTTTTCCTGGTCCTTCTCTTATTGTTGAGGTCTTCAACCACATCATCAACTACGACCATTCCCTCAAGATGATTTCTATGGTCAACTACCGGGACAGCAAGCAGATTATATTTTGAAACTATTTCAGCTATATCATCAATATCCTGCTCGTCATAAAGAAAGACTGGTTCGTTTTTCATTATTTTTTCAAGCGTGGTACCGGGGCTTGAAATTACAAGGTCCCTCAGTGTAAAAGAACCAATCAGCTCCTCGTCAGAATCCGTCACAAATAGATTGTAAAGTTCGGCCTGTTCAGGCTTTTTATCCCTCAGTTCGCGGAGTATATCGTCGACAGTCCTTGATGGATGATATGACAGATAATCTGTTGTCATAAGACTTCCTACCATATCATCTTCATACTCCAGAAGTTCCCGTACCTCCTTGGATGACTCGGCCTCCATCTCCTTCAAAAGCATCTCAGCCTTATCGTCTTCGAGTTCATCAAGAATATCTGCGACCTCATCGGCAGGCATCTTTTCAAGCACATCGGCTGCCTTCTCTACCGGAAGGTTTTCCACAATATGCACCTGGGCATGCGATTCAAGTTCCTCAAGAACGTCAGCAGCTTTCTCCTCATCGAGAGATGAGAAAATTGACATACTTGATTTTTTTCCAAGATCCTCCAGTATGTCTGCAATGTCTGAAGGATGAAGTGTATGAAGCTTTGAATAGCTTTTTGAAAGCTTTATATTAAAATTAGAAAAATCGATCGCCTGAACATCTTCCCATAAAATAAACTTTGCCGGGATGGTGGCATTCAGGAGGCCAAGAAGCCTTTTCATTATTATTGACACCCCCAACCTTCTGAGCAATCCTTCGATCCCGATGTCAACCGCAAGCGGGAAAGTTCCCTGGGATAGCATTACAAGCCTCACATCATTTACACGAACGAGCTTACGACCGTTCATGTCAACTATCTGCTTATCCAGCATATTTTCGACAAGAAGCAATCCATTTAGCACGTCCTCTTCGGGGAGAGCTGCAAGTTCCTTGCATGTCACTCCAAGCCTTTCCCTCTCCTTCAGAACCGTGAAATGCTGAAAAGAATAGAAGCCCGTCTCTTTACCGGTCTTCAGCTTAACACCGGTAACTACCTGGCGACCTGAATCATTTGTACTACCGGGAATGGAATTGATAAGAATATCTTTTATGATACCAACAGCATCACCGTCAATATCAAATGCTTCTTTACCAATAATTCCGCTCAGGTAAAAAGTTGTATAAGCAGTCATTTAAACCTCCTTTCTTTCGATACGGAAGGAGGCGCGTTTATGGTACGGGCAACCCTTCAGTATCTGGGTTAAAATAAAATATTCGCAGGGCCGTCGTCCATCTGTACTGTTAATTCTTGATTTGCGTGCCAAAAATAAGTTTCGATTCTTTACTTTCCAAAAAAGCCGGAGATTTTTTTGAAACTAAGTTGAATTATTTTTTACCACCAGTCGCTTCCCTGATATTGAGTGGTTTGTTCCATGCTATTTTAGCGTATGAGCCAGGCAGCGGGAAATGCACCCACGCCGAAGTACCGGTACGTCCCTCCTTTGGTTAAGTAGAGGAAAGTCATAAGCCCTCTGTATTCTGAAAAGAGAATCAGTCTAGATCAAAAATGGAATTACCGCCTTTCTCTTCTTCGGATAATCAGGGAAGGTCTTCCTGTACCACTGATGAGATGCACATGCCCTCGGAAAGAGGTTTGCAAATGTGAACACAGCAAATGCAAGACCTGGCAGTGAGTACGTTATAAGTGCCCATCCCGACCATTCAACGATCTCTCCGAAATAGTGAGGGTTTGAAATATACTTAAAGAGCCAGCCTACCGGAATCACATATTCATCAGGATTGCTGTTTCTCAATTTTCGCAGCTTTTCATCTGCAGTTTTGTTAATTATAAAACCGGCAATGAAGAGCAGGAATCCGGCGAGGAACTGCCATCTCATAATCCATGAGAATGAATAGACAACATAGCTGAACAGACCGTAGCCATTTATAAAGCCGTTAAAGCAGTTGAATATGAATGCCATTGAAACAATCAGTATTGGATACGGCTTATTATGGCCCGATTGCATGAATGAGTATATGAATGTCCTGTGAATGTAATGAGCCATCCACAGGCTGATGAAAATTATCTGCGGAAGCTCTTTCTGAGGAGCCGTAAGAAAAAAGTATAACATTATCACCGGAGAGGGGAGCTCCATTATCATCCAGGCCCATTTTGTTTTGACAGCGGGGCCCCAGCCCTTTCTGAGAAATTTCCCGTAGGGCGCTGAAACGAAGAACAGAAGTATAAAAATAAGGATGGCAAAACTAAGAATGAGTATCAGAGAAGCTTTATAGAGACCCGTCATTATTGAGATTTATTTATATTTTTTTACAAAAAACTATCTTTTTTGAGAGTGTTTCCTCGGTTATCAAAAATAGGCAAATAAGCGTATTCAGCTACTTTTTAATTGAAAATTACCTTCTAATTTATGCCTGATAACATTCTATTCTGCATTTTTACATATATTTGCACGTTTAAAAAATCTTATCTAAAGTGGGACTATTACAAGACAAACTTTCAAAGTACGATGCCCCCCAGAAGGCAATGAAGGCTGGCATCTATCCTTATTTCAGGGAGATTCAATCAGATCAGGACACCGTTGTTAAGATCGACGGGAAAAGTGTTTTGATGTTCGGTTCGAACAGCTATCTTGGACTTACGAACCATCCTAAGATCAAGGAAGCTGCAAAAAAAGCTATCGACAAATACGGATCAGGCTGTGCCGGATCCAGATTCCTTAACGGGACACTAGATATTCACATTGAACTTGAACGAAGGCTCGCAAAGCTTGTCAATAAAGATGGTGCCTTATGCTACAGCACCGGTTTCCAGGTGAACCTTGGAGTGGTGTCAGTACTTGCCGGCCGGCAGGATTACCTGCTACTCGATGAACTGGACCACGCCTCAATAATAGAAGGCAGCAGGCTATCCTTCTCCAAAGTCCTGAAGTTTAAGCACAACGATATGAAAGCCCTGGAGGCAAAGCTGAAAAAGTGTGAACCCGACAGCATCAAGCTAATCGTTGTCGACGGGATATTCTCAATGGAAGGGGATATTATAAACCTGCCCGCTCTCGTAAAGCTTGCAGAAAAATATAAAGGCAGTGTAATGGTTGATGACGCTCACTCAATAGGAGTGCTTGGGAAACACGGATCAGGAACCGCTGACCATTTCGGCCTTACAAAAAGGGTTGACCTTATAATGGGTACCTTCTCAAAATCGCTTGCATCACTAGGAGGATTTATCGCAGCTGATAAAGAAGTTATCAATTACATAAAGCATAATTCCAGATCGCTTATCTTCAGCGCATCTATGACACCTGCTTCAGCTGCATCAGTGCTTGCCGCCCTGGACATCATGGAATCTGAACCCGAAAGAATTGCGAACCTCTGGAGTGTGACAAATTATGCCCTCAGGAATTTCAGGAACGCCGGATTCAATACCGGGAAATCAGAATCACCGATCATTCCTCTCTTTATCCGCGACGATATTAAAGCACTCCAGCTTACCCAGATACTCCTTTCAGAAGGTGTCTTTGTAAATCCGGTTGTATCTCCAGCGGTTCCTAAAGAAGATTCGCTTATAAGATTCTCCCTTATGGCAACTCATACCCATAAACAGGTTGATGAAGCATTGGAAAAGATCACAAAGGTTTCCAGAAAACTTGGCATTATCTGATAATATGAAGAAAGTAATACTTATCACCGGTGTTTCAACAGGATTCGGCAAAGAGACAGCTTCACTTCTTGCTGAAAGAGGTCATTCTGTCTATGGTACAATAAGAAATCCCATCGAAACCGATCCAAAGGTTAATATCCTTAAAATGGATCTTACAAATGAGGAATCAATAAAAGCAGCGGTCGAAACTATAATAAGCAAAGAGGGCCGCATAGACGTCCTGATAAATAATGCCGGCATGCATATCGGCGGACCAGCTGAGAATTCTCCGATGGATCACGTAAAACTTATAATGGATACTAATTTCCTCGGACTCGTCAGAGTTACAAGATCAGTCCTTCCCTATATGAGAAAAGAACAATCCGGAACAATAATCAATTTCAGTTCCATAGGAGGATTGATGGGACTTCCGTTCCAGCCATATTATTCTGCAGCAAAATTTGCAATAGAAGGTTTTTCGGAAGCACTAAGGATAGAGCTTTTGCAGTTCAATATCAAAGTTGTGGTGATAAATCCAGGCGATTTCAATACAAACAACACAAACAACAGGAGGAGGTTCCTTGCTCCGACTAATGAGAATGATCCATACTACAAAAACTTCCAGAGCGCCCTTGCAAGTATGGAAAAGGATGAAACGAACGGATGGAAGCCCGTCGTCCTCGCAAGAAAACTTGTAAAGATCGCAGAGTGCAAAAATCCTTCAGGCAGATATAAGATCGGATCATTCATTCAAAGGATCTCAGTAACTGTCAAAGGACTTGTCTCTGCAAAAACATGGGCAAATATCCTCGCAATGTTTTACAACATTAAGTAACATTCCAGGTAGTTATTAAGCATTTTTTTTATTTGGTACGGATTGTTTAACTTTCAGTCCGGTTATATTCCATTTGCCATACTTAAAACTTCGATTTATGAAACTTCTTACAACAATTGCTTTTGCCATGATACTCAGTTCAGCAGCTGCACAGGTAAACGAAACAGGACTCTTCGGGAATAATTCTGATATAGGGAAACCATTGATCTCAGGTTCAGGATCATATAGCCCCACCGACCAGTCCTACGATCTTAAGGGATCGGGCTATAATATCTGGTTCGGGAGGGATGAATTCCGTTTTCTCTTCAACAGGATAAAGGGTGATTTCATCCTCACAGCCAACTTTGAATTCGTGGGAGAGGGAAAGAATCCTCACAGGAAGATCGGATGGATGATAAGGACATCCGATGAGGATAATTCGCAGCATATCTCGGCGGTTCTACATGGCGACGGACTGACTGTACTCCAGTGGAGAGAGCTTAAAGGAGCCTTCATGAGAGATCCGGAGGATGAGATCCGCGCAACAAAGTCAAAATATTCAATTATCCAGCTCGAAAGAGCCGGCAGGACAATAACGATGAGGGCTGCTCATCCCGGCGAGCCCCTTCAGCTTATCGGCTCAAAGGAGATGCAGACACTGCCCGACGAGGTTCTTGCGGGACTATTTATCTGTTCGCACGATACAGCTTCGACCGAAGAGGCAAAAGTGTGGAATGTACGCATCGATCAGCCCGTTGGTGAAAACTATAACCCGGGCAGGAACGGATACCTCGGTTGCAGGCTTGAGACGATGAATGTCTTTGATTGCAAAAGGAAGATCATTTATGAGAAGCCCGACAGGTTCGAAGCACCGAACTGGATGCCCGATGGTAAAAAAATTCTCTTTAACATGGAAGGTTCTATTTACAAGATACCTGTTGATGGCGGCTCCCTCGAAAAGCTCAACACTGGGTTCGCCGATAAAAACAACAACGACCATAGTATCTCATTCGACGGTAAGCTTCTCGCAATAAGCAATCATCGCGACGGAATGCCTGGCGGAGGATCAACTGTTTATTATCTTCCTCTCGAAGGAGGCACACCGAAACTCATTTCCGAAAAGACACCTTCATATCTTCATGGCTGGAATCCGAATAATAAGGAGGTCGTCTATGTAGCGATGCGCGACGGAAGTACTGTATTTAATATCTATAAAAACTCACTGGATGGGGGGAAAGAGGTTCAGCTTACAACAACTGCAAAAGGCGAGCATGTTGACGGCTGTGAATATTCTCCTGACGGAAAATATATTTACTACAACGGAAGCGCTTCCGGAACAATGCAGCTTTGGCGCATGAAACCGGATGGCTCAGGAAAGGAACAGATCACCTTCGATGAATACAACAACTGGTTCCCCCATGTATCACCCGACGGAAAATGGATAGCCTTTCTTTCATTCCCTCCCGATATTGAAGTCAATGGTCACCCGGCCTATAAAAGGTGCATGCTGAGACTAATGCCTGTAAACGGCGGAGGAACAAGGGTCATAGCATATCTTTATGGCGGGCAGGGTACAATAAATACACCCTCGTGGTCACCCGACAGCAAGAGTATTTCCTTTGTATCAAATTCAGGCGGGAAGTAAATATATCCACCTTCAGATCATTTTATAGCTTAAAGCTTCTCCATTCCCGTAATCTTAAATGCTTTTACAGGGATTGTACCGAAAATTGTATTGAGGAAGGGCTTGCCATCTTTCAATCCTGCATTTCCAAATCCGGTTTCGGTTGAAATAAAGCTATTAAAATCGCCGACTTCAGATTCAATGAAAAGCTCCTGGGTAACGGCATCATACCTTACGCCGGTAAGGCCCTGAAGAAGAGCATAGCTCGACATAGCCCTGGCATACCAGTGACCGCATTCATATTCATCGAACGGATTCCTAACCCTGCCATCATACCTTTCGCGGCAGGCTCGTACTATATCAAGTCCTTTCCTGACTTCTCCGTTCATCATTAAATGCGACGCAACCTGATACTCGAACCCTGTCCATACCTCATTGCTGTAAGGAAATGGAAGTGATAGAGCACCGCCTTTTGGCCATGTGCATAAAATGAGTCCTCCCTCCTTTCCAAGAGCGTAAGCCGGCCTTTGAGGATTTGAATGATTGCTCAGGTCTGTGCTGAAATTGTATTTATAAACTGCGTTTAGATGATCTTTAACCTTCTCAGGATCAACAATATTTCCGATTCCACAAACTGCTGCTATCCATGTGCCCAGTACGCCATCTGAGAGACAGCCTGTTCCGTACTGATATTTTGGTCCTTCCCGTAGGAGCCGGCTCTTCTCCTCCGGCGGAGTATTATTTTTCGGGTCATTCATTGCTATCTCCGGATCAGCAGCATTCAGCCCTTTCCACACCACTTTCTGGAAGAAATACTCCCCGTTGAAAAGCTGTGATTCCATTGCGGTCTTTCCCTTCTCATAGAGGGCCTCGTATTTTTTTACGTCCTCTCCAAGATAACCACCCATCATTGTCATTGATTTCAATGCACCCAGATAAAAGCTTGTACACATCCCGTCTGGTCCCCAAAACTCAATATCATAAGTATTATGATGCGGTTCCTCAAGTGTTCCGGTTGACCTTGGATCCCATGTACTTATGCAGTAATCAATGCTTTTTACCATTTCCGGGTACATTTTTTTCAGCCATTCCGTATTTCCGCTTATTCTCCAGTCGCGGAACATTTTCATTATGCCACCCAGCTGGCCGTCAGAAGCAGCGTAGAAGTTATTCGCAACGGGCCTCACTGGCAGCGCAGATCTGAATGTCTGGTGACCGCCTGGATCCTGGCTTGGGCCGAATTCAGTTTCGCGCAATGAACGTTCAAGAACAGGGAACAGATGGGAAATTGCCTGGGCATAGTTCCATACATGGGTGCAGGATCCGGCACAGCAGCCCCAGTTATCGCCGCATCCTTCCCAGCTCCAGAGCTTTCCGTCTGGCTGCCTCATAACTGTCGGAGACTTCAGTATAGTAAGATTCGCGGCTACTGCCTCAATCACCTCTGGAGGAAGTGATATCGAGTAAAATGAATCTCTGAAGAGACCTGATTTCCGCTTAAGATCATCATAGTTTGTTGTCCAGTAGTCTGAGACCTCGTCTATCCCTGAGAATTTCCCTGAATACCATGGCTTGTAAAAAGGAAGCTTGCATGAACAACCCGGATCATTGCAATCCTCTTTAGTTCTGCTCTTGTCATCTTCACCATATTTCAGATCGCTGTCAGGCACGTACCATGTCATCATCAGCCTGACAATCCTGGTCTCGCCCGGAGCAAGTGTAAAGGGAACAAATATTGTCGCTCCCGGTGCATTTTCATCTACAGGAGGGTTATTCCGCGCCTCAGAATTCATGATGTTTTTCCAGGCCATTGTGAGGGGATCCCACCAGCCGCCCCTGAACCAGCAGTAATCGATCGTTGCAGCAGGCTCGCTGGTGAAAATTGCAAAATAGCCTTTCGATTCAGGCTTGCCCTTTATGCCATCTTCTGAAAGTACGAAGCCGTTAGAAATGGCTTTTATCGAATTCCTGCCTCCCTGCTGTGACATAAAATTTCTGGAGCTGTACGAAAAGACCGCTTCTATCTTTGAGGAGCTGGTGTTTTTGAATGTGTATTCAATTGCCCCTGCCGGCAGACTTGAATTATCCTGGTCGGTGGGAATGAACGGACTCCACCCTGTCAGGCTTACAGTCATTGGAATATCGCCATCCTTAAGATCGACGGTAGCGAATGGAAATCTTGCAAGGAACCTGGCCTCCTCAAAGCGAGGCAGACCATAAGTCGTCCCTTCCGATCCGTTGCCCGAGCCGGGCTGTCCGAATTTTTTCCAATCGGGAACAGGGCCCTCAAGCACTTTTGTTCCATTTTCCAGACCCTTTACGGATATTGCCGCAAACATACACGGCTCATTATACATTTCCGGGTGATTCCGTACGGACATATGAGAGATAGCGCCTGTACCTTCCAGGCAAAACATCCCGGCCCCGATTCCCCCTATGGGGAAAGCTATTCTGTCGAGATATTTTCCTTCATAATAACTGTTAAACAAATGGCTGCCTTCATCACTTTTATTGCCTGCCCGTGAGCAGTAGATTAAACAAGAGAGAGGTATTAAAACAGCTATTGCAAAATTTTTCGTACTCATTTCCATCTTAATTTGTCTGATCAGTTTATCTCAAGGCCCTGCCATCCCGGAAGCTTTGGAAACTTAACATGAGGCTCAGTCTGGTACCAGAAACATACTGAAGCCATGTCGGATTTCTGTGCAAGGTATCGTCCTCCCTTGTGCCATCCCAGATCCTGGATCGTAATCTTCATATCTTTGTCAAACCTTATCGGATCCATAATATGCCAGCGGAAAAGTCCGAAGCGCTGCATGATATCATAATGACCATCGCCTTTTATGACCTGGTGGAGCCCGGAGTAAGGAGTACAGAATTCGGTATAGTCAGATTCATCAACCCCTGCTGCATTCTTCCTGTTTGTGTCAAAATCATATGAACCGCAGAAATAATCTTCAGTGCCGGTACCACATATCGTCGGGAACTGGGTATCTCCATCCATGTAAAATTTTATCTCTCCTTCGCCCCACCATCCGTTGTTTTGAACACCAACTGCAAGGTAAACTCCGACATACTGACCCTTTCCCCTTATACCGTCGGCGATGGTATAAACAGATGTTTCATCGGGGTTTGATCTCCTGAACTGGGCATGGAAATATCCTGCATCCTCCGGCACTTCTGTCAGTGTATAATCTACCTGATAATAAAGCGACATAGTTTCACTGTCATCAATATTCTCCATCGTTATCCTGCATTTCTTTCTGAATGGCATCGACCAGTAGCAATTGAATGCACTGCCCGGATTAACGCAGACAGCGAGCGATGAGAGCGGCGAATATTTTCCCCAGCCCATCCCGAAGAAATCACCAACCGGGCATTCGACTGAAGGTTCAGTTTCATCATCCCAGTAAAACCTTAAGATTGAATAGCGCCAGTTCCCGGTGGGCGTCATCCAGATATGCTGTATTGCTCCAGGTCCAGTTATTTCAGCCATTGTGAAAGTTTCACCAGGCTTAATGCGGACGAAAGGGTTTATCTTCCAGCCAAGGCCGAGGTCACGGGCAGCGCCTGATGCATTTGCAACATTCCGCTTATCGCGGTTAGCCGGATCAGCTATGCCGGCTTTACCTTTTTCACCGGTGAAATTTTCAGGGCTTATCGAACGGGTTTTGGCATCTGATAGTCGTGACAGGTTTCCCATGTTCATATCCAGGCCGTTGAATTTCGCCTGGGAGAATGCCATGAATGGCAGCAACATTAAAATCATTGAGAATAGGAATGTCTTTTTCATATACTGGATTTTTAATTTGTAGTTTGTCCCCTGGATAACTTCATTTAAAATTAAGAAATTCCATTGAATTTCATTTTGTATTTTTAAACTTTGCTCTTGTCCGGGTTAAAGATTTCGGGAAGAAATCAATTTTGAATTTAGCGGAAACTTACTCAGATTCAGGTGAGACATATTTACTTAACAGATAAATCCTATTTATACATAAGTCGTAAAGAATAACACGGAGAATGAAGCTAAAATTCACAATACCGCATAATCTTGTAATAGTATTCAGCATCATTATTGTTGCTGCCATATTGACGTGGATAATTCCGGGGGGAAAATATGATCGCAAGCCTGTCGTTGTAAACGGGATAGAGAGGAGCATTATAGTAAATGGATCCTTTCATTATGTTGAAAATCAGCCCCAGACATGGCAGATCTTCTCTGCTTTCTACAAGGGATTCATAAACATGGCTCACATCATAGTCTTTATTCTCATGGTAGGCGGTGCTTTCTGGATTATAAATGAAACCAGGGCAATAGATGTAGGCATTTTCGCTTTTCTTGGATTCACTAGGAAGATGGAGAGATACAGGGGTATTAAAATGCTGGGGGTAAATAATATTATTATTACCCTTGTAATGATACTTTTCAGCCTTTTCGGGGCGATTTTCGGGATGAGCGAAGAGACAATAGCCTTTGCCGTCATTTTCGTACCTCTGTCAATTTCAATGGGTTATGATTCAATTATCGGGATAGCCCTCTGCTATTTTGCGGCCCATATCGGATTTGCAGCAGCCATCCTGAACCCCTTTACAGTCGGGATAGCACAGGGGCTGGCAAGTGTCCCGCTCTTCACAGGAATTGAATACAGGACACTCTGCTGGATGATAGTGACATTTGCCGGTATATCAATGGTGCTCCTTTATGCTGCCCGCATCAGAAAGAACCCCGCCAGAAGTCCGATGTATGAAGCTGATGAGTACTGGAGAAGCAAGGGGAATTCCCATATTGAATCTATAAAGTACAATACTCCTCTTTCGGGCTGGATAGTAGCAGCTCTGACATCAGTTGCCCTTCTTCTTTTCGCTTTCAACCATCCTCTTACTATAATTAATTTCGGACTCTCGAAAGTTACTGCACCTATTCTTCCTGTGGCCGCCGGCCTGTTTATACTCAGCAGTATCATAACACTGAGAAAATCGATCCATTTTTTTGTTCTTAATGTCCTCGCCTTTACTATGATCTATCTTGTGATCGGAGTTCTCGGATATCAATGGTATATTATGGAGATCGCGGCTCTTTTTCTTGCTATGGGACTTGTTTCAGGCTTCGCGGCATCAAAGAGACCGGGTGAGATTACAAAACTCTTTATTGAGGGGGTAAAGGATATAGTCTCAGCATCTCTGGTTGTCGGATTTGCCGGGTGTATCATCGCAATACTTACAGATGGCCAGATAATTGATACTGTTCTCAATAGCCTCTCAGGTGCCTTGCATGGAGCAGGCAAAATGTCTTCTATAACTGTAATGTATTTTTTCCAGTCACTTCTGAACCTTATAATTACATCCGGTTCTGCGAAGGCAGCGCTCACAATTCCCATAATGGTCGAGTTTTCAGATATAGTCGGTCTTACAAGGCAGGCCACAATTATGGCATTTCAGTTTGGCGCCGGCTTTACAGACATGATTGCACCTACTTCTGGTGTATTGATGGGTGTCCTCGGAATGGCAAGAATACCGTATGTGAAGTGGCTAAAATGGATAATGCCGATCCTGCTGGTACTTGTATTGATAGGTTTTCTGCTTCTGATTCCGACCGTAACAATGAAGCTGAATGGCTTTTAGATTTGTCTTGCAGTCTTGCAGTATTATTGTTTAAAGAGTTAAAGTTTTGTTAAAACAAAACGATAAATAAACTTTTATCACAATTTTATAGTTTTATCTCAGAAGCGATTGGCAAAGAAGACTTAACTTTAGTACACAATATATTCTAAACCTCATTCAATGAATCTGAAGCGGCTCTTGATAATTTCAACTTTTCTGATTTCATCCGGTCTGCTGTTTAGTCAGGAAAGTTTTAGGGACACTCTCAGGATTTCTATAAGACAGGCCGACAGTACTTTTCTGGCACAGAACCTGTCTCTCCTTGCTGAAAAATGCAATGTCAATGCCTCCAGGGCTCAGATAATACAGGCCAGGTTATTTAAGAATATTACAATCTCAATTGAGCAGAACGTGTATAATACTGAATACACTACAAACGGCGGTCGTCCATGGTTCGATTTTACAGACAAGGGCGAAACAAGCGTCCAGCTCCAGAAATTATTCCTCCTCGCAGGGAAAAGGAATAAACTGATACATTTGGCCGAATCGGGTGCAGTACGGGAAGAGCAGGTATATTTTGATCTTCTGCGAACACTTAAATATTCCCTTCACAGTCAGTTTTACAATATCTATTTCCTTCAGCAGATATTAAAAGTTTATGACCGGGAGATCCTGTCGATAAAAAAACTTTCACACGTGTATGAGGATCAGTCAGAAAAAGGATTTGTATCAAAAAAAGAATTTCTGAGGATCAGATCGATGCTGTTCTCGCTTGAAAATGAAAAGCTTGGATATATAAATCAGATGATATCCGCACAGACAGAATTCAACACGCTGATGCATACAGGCAATTTGTATTATGATGTCCAGACCGATCCTGCAAAATTCACCGGCAGACCTCTTGAAAGCCTGAAGCTTCAGTCACTTATTGATACTGCATATATCTACAGGTACGATTTAAGAGGTGCCAGAACCGACCTGGATATCAGCAACCTTAACCTTGCTTATCAGAAATCTGTTGCTGTACCCGATCTTACCCTGTCTGGAGGCTGGGACAGGAATGGAAGCTTTGTTCATAACTACAATTTCATTGGGCTTCAGTTTGATCTCCCGTTCTTCGACAGGAACCAGGGAAACATAAAGAGCGCCCGATTCAATGCCGAGAGCAGCAAATACAAGCTTCAGAGCGCTGAAGAGCAGGTAAAGGCCGATGTAATCAACGCATATTCAACTGCAATTGAGACTAACCGCCTTTATAACGGATTTGATAACAGGTTCATAGATGACCTGGAGGTTATGAATAATGAGCTTCTGAAGAATTATGAGAAAAGAAACATAAGTCTTATTGAATTTATTGATTATTATGATGCCTATAAAACGAATGTTATTCAGCTTAATACTCTACTCAATAACCGTACAAATTCCTTCGAGAACATTAATTTTTCAGTCGGCAAAGATGTTTTTACAAAATAAAATCAAGTCAGGATCAATGAAGAAATTATTACTGATTTCCTGTTCCGTTCTGTTTCTTCTGGGCTGTCGGAATCATAAAGCTGCTTCAACCTCAAGCGTTGAAAGCAGATTCTGCATCCCCGATAGCTTAAAGAAGCAGATCATTATAGATACGGTCAGGGTAAAAAATGAATTCAACGAGCTGAAGCTTCTTGGAAAGGTTACTTTCGACCAGGACAAGGTTGTAAGAATCTATCCCCTTGTAAGCGGAATAGTAACTGATGTCAGGGTATCCCTTGGCACTTTCGTAAAAAAGAATCAGGTTCTTGCGGTAATGAAAAGTTCTGAAATGGCAGGGGCTGAGAATGATGCTGTTACAGCCCGTTCAAATCTGGCAGTTGCCACAAAAAACTATGAAGCTGCTTCTGATATGTTTAAAAGCGGTATTATGTCGGAAAAGGAATTCGCTTTATCTCAGACAGACCTTGATAAGGCAAAGTCAGAGCTTCAAAGGGCAAATACGGTTCTTTCAATATACGGATCTGACCAGCAAAATGATTACGTTATCAAAGCACCGATATCAGGCTTTATTGTTGAAAAATTTGTAAATACCAATATGCAGATAAGGCCCGACAACGGGACCAATCTTTTCACAATTTCAGACCTGAGAAAAGTATGGATACTTGCCAATGTTTATGAATCAGATATTTCAGAGATCAGGGAAAATGAGAAAGTTGAGGTGTCAACAATCTCCTATCCTGATAAAGTATTTATTGGAAAAATAGATAAGGTGTACAATGTGTTGGACCCCGACAACAAAACAATGAAGGTTCAGATACAACTCGACAACCCTGATTATATGCTCAAGCCTGAAATGTTTGCCGTAGCGATGGTTTACCAGTTTACAAATGACAAGTTACTTGCCGTACCCGCCAATGCTGTTATTTTTGACAGAAACCAATACTGGGTACTTGTTTATCACGACGATTGCAATATCGAAGCCCGGAGCCTTGATGTTGTTTCTTCAAATCAGAAAGACACATATGTGCGATCGGGAGTAAGAGATGGAGACATGGTTATCACGAACAGGCAGCTTCTGATCTATAACGCTATCTATCAGTAAACTACCAGTCTTATCAGGCTATGAACCAGCTCATTAAAAGCATAATTGCATTCTCGCTGAAGAACAGGCTTTTTGTCTTCTTCGGCATATTCATAATAGTGATCTGGGGGATTATCAGCTATCTGAAAACCCCTGTTGAAGCTTTCCCTGATGTGACAAATACTGAGATCACAATTATTACTCAGTGGCCGGGAAGAAGTGCTGAAGAGATTGAAAGGTATGTCACAATTCCAATCGAAATTGAGATGAATTCCGCTCAAAAGAAGATTGATGTAAGATCAACCACACTCTTTGGACTGTCGGTGGTTAAGGTTATATTCGATGATGATGTCGAGGATGCTTTTGCCAGGCAACAGGTAAACAATCTGCTGTTATATGTCGATCTTCCCGAAGGGATCAGGGCGGATGTTGAACCCCCGTACGGTCCGACCGGAGAAATTTACAGATACACTCTTCAAAGCAATACGCGCACGGTCAGAGAGCTGAAAACTATGCAGGACTGGATAATAGAACGCCAGATCAGGTCTATCTCAGGAATCGCAGATGTTGTGAGTTTCGGAGGCGAAGTTAAAACGTATGAGATTCAGGTCGACCCCAACCTTCTTGCAAAATACCAGATAACACCTCTTGAAGTTTACCAGGCAGTAAACAGGAGCAATATAAATGTAGGTGGAGACGTTATTGAGCACAATACCCAGGCCTATGTTGTCAGGGGGATCGGTGTTCTTGACAGATTTTTTGAGATCGGAGAAATAATCATAAAGAATATAAACGGCAGTCCAATCCTTGTTAAGAATGTGGCATCAGTAAATGAATCCAGCCTTCCACGACTCGGGCAGGTTGGAAATGACGAGAGATCGGATGTTGTCGAAGGGATTGTTGTAATGAGAAAGGGTCAGAATCCGGGCGAAGTTATTTCAAATCTTAAAGCAAAGATTGAGGAGCTTAACACAAGGATCCTTCCGTCAGATGTCAAAATTGTTACTTTTTATAACAGGGAGGACCTAATTAATTATGCCACACATACTGTATTGCATAACCTTCTTGAAGGTATAATTTTTGTCACTATCATCGTACTGCTTTTCATGGCGGACTGGCGAACGACCCTCGTCGTTTCCCTGATAATTCCTCTCGCACTACTTTTTGCATTTATCTGCCTCCGGCTGAGAGGCATGTCGGCAAACCTTCTATCGATGGGAGCGATAGATTTCGGGATAATAATCGATGGTGCGGTTGTGATGGTTGAAGGCATCTTTGTGGCACTCGACAGTAAGGCCAGGGAAATAGGTATGACCAGGTTCAACCGGATTTCAAAGCTTGGATTGATAAAGGAGACTGGCGTGGAAATGGGAAAATCGATCTTTATTTCAAAGCTTATTATAATAACTGCATTATTACCCATTTTCTCTTTCCAGAAAGTAGAAGGAAAAATGTTCTCTCCTCTGGCTTATACACTTGGATTTGCACTCCTCGGGGCTCTGATCTTTTCACTGACATTTGCCCCTGTGATGTCAAGCTTCCTGTTTTCAAAGAATGTGAAGGAGAGGCATAACTTCTTCCTCAATTTTGTTATTAAGAATACGACAGCTGCCTTTGAACGCGTTTATGGCAATAAGAGACTTAGCCTTTCTATTGCCGGACTTGTACTTGTTCTTACTTTCTTTTCATTCAGGTTTCTTGGTTCAGAATTCCTTCCACAGTTAAATGAAGGAGCTATATATGTAAGAGCCTCCATGCCAATGAGTATATCTCTTAATGAAGCTGTAAAGATCTCAGAAGACATGAGGCATATCCTTAAATCATTCCCTGAGGTTAAGCAGGTTCTTTCCCAGACAGGAAGACCGAATGACGGGACTGATGCCACAGGTTTCTATAATATAGAGTTCCATGTTGATATCTACCATACTAAAAAAATGGAATTAAAGAAGAATCGTGAGGAACTCATAAGCAGGATGATAAAGAAACTTTCAAAATATCCGGGAATCGATTTTAACTTTTCCCAGCCTATCCAGGATAATGTTGAAGAAGCAGTCTCAGGTGTTAAGGGTTCTCTTGCAGTCAAGATATTTGGAGATAATCTGGATATTCTTAATCAGAAAGCCGACAGCGTCTATAATATAATGAAAGATATCAAGGGGGTTGCCGACCTTGGTGTGATAAAAAATATAGGGCAGCCTGAATTTCGTATCGAGCTCGACGAAGATAAAATGGCACTCTATAATGTAGCTACAGCCGACTGCCAGGCTGTAATTGAAATGGCTATTGGAGGAAAGGCGGCATCGACCTTCTACGAAGGATACAAAAAATTTGACATCCGGATCCGTTATCTTCCCGAATATCGCACAACTGATGAGGAGATCGGGAACCTGATGGTTCCGACTCTTTCAGGCACACAGATACCAATAAAGGAGATAGCTAAAATAAGAAAAGTAACAGGGCCTATTCTTATTTTCAGGAATAATAACAGCCGCTTCATCGCGCTTAAGTTTTCTGCAAGAGGAAGGGATATGGGATCTACTGTTGCCGAAGCCCGATCGAAAGTTAATAGGGCAATTGTTCTTCCTAAAGGATATTCAATATCATGGGAAGGTGATTTTGAAAACCAGCAGAGGGCCTCAAAGCAACTTAGCCTCGTGGTACCAATAAGCCTTGTCCTGATCTTCCTGATCCTTTTTATTCTCTATGGAAACGGCACGGATGCAGGGCTTATTCTTGCAAGTGTTCCGTTTGCAACGGTGGGAGGAATACTTGCTCTCCATCTTACCGGCACAAACTTCTGCATATCTGCCGGAATAGGGTTCATTGCTCTTTTCGGGATTTCAATTCAGAACAATGTAATTCTCTTGTCGAGATTTAAAAAATATCTCCACGAAAGGATGGAGCTTGATACATCAATACGTACTGGTGTCATTTCGAGAATAAGGCCGGTTGTCATGACTGCAACGCTTGCTGCCATCGGGCTCTTCCCTGCTGCAATATCAACAGGAATAGGCTCTGAATCATCAAAGCCGCTTGCAATAGTTGTGATCGGAGGACTGGTATCAGCAACAACAATGACACTATTTATTTTCCCAATAATAGTAAAAGGGGTCTATAAGCTCAGGATGAGAAAATCCGCTGCCCTGGATTAATTGGAATAACCAGAGCAGCCCCTACATCACTGCGTGAATCCTGACACCCAGAGCATGCACCGGACCCCTGTCCATATTATATGCCGGATCAAGGATAAACTGGTAATCGGGACTTATCCATAACGGATATCCCCCTAGCCGGAAAGAGTAATATATCTCAGTTATTTTTTCGGAACTATAATTAAGATTCCCATCTCCGATAATAAAACCATAACCACCCTTTTTAAGGTAGTCGCGGTGAAATTTTGATATTCCATTAACCAGAAAGGCAACTCCCAAACGATCCTCACTCCTTTTCCATAACGAGCCATTCAATACCACTCCTGTGCTGAATGATCTGTCTATTTCTGTAAAGGCCCATGTCTCATTCTGACCATCATTCCATCCTGCCCTTAGAAAAAATCCTATGCTTTTCCCCAGATTATGTTCAATATTCAGACCAAGCCCATATTTTGTGTTTCCTCTTCGATTAACGCTGTCAACGGATGGCGGAGCATTTTTTTTCAAACCCCATGCAATAGCTTCATTGTAATTGCCCATCCTTGCCAGGGTATAAAATGCGATTAGTTTTACATTGCCCTCCTGACCAAATAATTTGTACTTATGTTCAAATTCAAGTGCATGAGATCTTGCCTTTAGAATGTCTCGGTCCATTACATGACCATTCGCAGTTTCAGATACCATCACTACTGCAAATCTCAACGCCCAAGAAAGTTTAACCAGCTGGGTTGTAACACCATAAGTATAGCCTCTTGTATTTGCCGGATAATCCCATGCACCAACTCCCATAAGAGCCCAGTTGTAAAACTGTGTCCTGGGATCATGGCTAAAGCTGTTAAGGTCAAAGTAATCCAGAACGCTGAATTTACCCATTGATATTGAGATATATGAAAGAGGCCGTTCTCCTTTAAGCTGGTTAGCATCATCATCCACAGCAGTTTTTTCTGAAGAAAGTGGAATTATCTGCTCCAGAAGTAAGCGGGCAATATATGCCCTTGGTGCAGGATTGTCAACACGATACACCTCACCATTTGGAAAACCAGCAACTCCTGTTGACTGAGAGAAGCCTTTTCCGCAGGTTAATTCGGGATTAAAAAATACAGAGGCTCCATTCCACAGTTTCATTCCCATAAATAAGGTTGTTGAAACCGAAATAGGTTCTTCACTGGTCGGAATCAGGCTGTTCTTTCCTGTATATTTTGCATTGAACGGAGGGTGATATTGCGAAATTATAGTATTCTGAAAATGAAAATTGAATCTCTGGTCAGCATTCAAAGAGTCACCTGCAGGCTGCGCCAAAACCACTAAAGGATAAAGTAATATTGAGATAATGAATGATCTTTTAATCATACTTTTTAACGTTGGGTTTTGGTCCGCCAAAGATAACTTTAATGGTAAAACTAAAAAATGTGATTACGGTGTATTATAATATTGTGACCAGATTCTCCAAACAGCTACTTCAGACAAAAAAGCATCTACCTGTTAATCTTTTCAAGAGAAATGGTGTTCTCAATTATCTCCTTGCCAGGAGCAAGTCTTTTAAATGGCAGTAGTTCCTTCATCTCTCTGATGTAGTTTGATGATCCATTCATATCTTTGATCTCCGCACAGTAACGCGCGGCCTTGAGAAATATATCATAATATCTTCTGCCAATATTTTCAGATATTCCATCCAGTAATATCGTACTGTCGGCATAGCCTTTCAGATCGTACCTGCTTATGTTTTCTAAAATTGCCTTATAGCCCACCCTGTTAAGTGTATCGGGTACAAACTTATAGATAAGACCCTCATCCCGGAGGTAAGGGCTGATCCATTTAAACAGATCGGGATCAATTACACTTTTAATGAAATAGAGAGGTCTCTCCCACCTGTTGTTTTTTATAATATCAAAAAGGATAACATCCTGCAGCCAGTTTGAGTTGTCGTGTCTGATGGCTGGAAATGTCATTCTCACACTATCTGTATCAGTATTATAATTCTTCCTGACATCTGATGAAAGCGGGATAGAAACATTTTGTTGCTTCCAGTCGCCAAAAATAAATTCGCTAAGGTTAATTCCATCACCTTTGTATGGCAGATCCCTGTGGTGCCTGAGCGCCGACTTTACATACCAGTCAGCATTCAGCAGGCTAAGATTGAGATGAATAATATCAGGTCTTATTTTTAATGCCTCCTGTGTATAGATCACAGGAAAATAATCATTATCTCCATAGCTGAAAACTATTCCTCCCCGATCGATCGATTTAATCAGATTTCCGGCATATTCAGTTGCAAAGTTGTTACCCGCGCCATTATTTTTCCTGATATTATGTAGATATTGATTAAAAAATGCTGAGCAGAGTAGTATTGCCAGGAGTGCATAGAGGCTCCACCTTTTAACGCGGCCGGACTTGTTTATTAAGCGGATTACATATTCAAGGCCGCAGAAAATAAAAATTGAAAATATTATGAAGGTCGGCAGATAATGTCTGTAAATGCTGCGGAAGTAATTAGCCGGAAGATTAAAGTATATTATTGATACAACAATTGTTACAAGAAAAAATATAAAAAGGGAAATAGCCAGTTTCCTGTTCCGCCTGAATAATGAAACGAGCCCTGCCAATCCAAATAACCCGGGAATAAATCCTTCAATAATTGTCGTGTGATCAAAATAGAAGAAGTTATTTTCAAATCCCCTGAGGTAATAGGGGATCTGGTAAGTGATTAGCGGGCTCTTGCGTGTGATTATATCAAGAAGAAAATTGCCCCCGTATTGTTTCAAGGAAAAATAATACCACCATCCAGCCAGATTATCAGGCTGTCCCATATTCATCGATGGATCACCTCGTGAGATGGGGATGTAAAGAAGCTGAAGAGAAAGTCCCAGCACCAAACCTGAGAAAGCGGCCAGATAGGACCTGTAATTAAGAAAAGCCTTTGGCTTCCTCATCAGGACCAGCAGAAGAACACCGGGCATAAGTACCGCATTGGTCCTGTGGACACTGAAGTCGAGGCCAAAAAGCAAAGCAATTATAAAGAGCTGTTTCCACGAATCTTCCCTTTCCGATCGCTCCCACCATCTGAGAACTGAGAGCAAAATAAGTGTAGTGAACAATCCGGTCAGGACATATGGAGCAAACATTATCGAGTATTCCCAAAGGGTGGAACTGGCCAGGATCATGCCCGAGCCAATTATAATTATCAGATCTTGCGGAAATAATAAAGCATCGCTTTCTTTCTCAGAAAGGTTGTTTTCAATTTTTCTGAAAGCTGAATAACAGCCGGTAACGGCAAGTGAACCGACTACACCGGTAAAAAGGTTGAAAAGAAAGGCCGGGTCGTGCGATGGCAGCTTGGAGAGAAGCCACCCGGAGATCGTAAGCAGAAGAGATCCTGGAGGACCAGAAATACCCAGCCCGGCCGCCGCTCCTGCATATTCGCTCGTTTCCCACCATGTTATCGAGGGATAGGCTGTGGACCAGTATAAAACAAGTCCGATAACGAATATGGATGCTGAAACTATAAACGCTCTTTTATTCATAACCGTTTCCCGGGAAATTAAGATATAAGCCTTGCAATGAAAAATGCCGCACCTGCAGCAAGCACACCGGTAATTACTGTTTTCAGTCCTCCTGCGAAGGGCCCGTTTCCTGTTAATTTTGTTTTAATGTACCCAAAAATGAAAAGGAACAGAATTGTTACGGCAGATGAAATAATGAGTCCCTCCCGGGGAGTTTTTGTAATAAAGTATCCCGTAAGCGGAACAATTCCTCCGATAATGTACGAAAGGCCTATATTGAAGGCACTTTTTGACGCTCTTTTCTCATCAGGTTTTTCCATCCCAAGTTCAAACCTCATCATGAATTCAACCCATTTGTCTTTATTCCTGCTGAGTTCCAGTGAAATCTCGTCCTGCAACCCCGGGCTGAGGCCATACTGCTCAAAAACATCTTTCACCTCCTGTATCTCCCTGTCGGGAACAGTTTCAACCTCATCATATTCGCGCTTCAGTTCCGAATCATAATGATCAACTTCTGTCCTGCCGGCAAGATATCCGCCCAAACCCATTGCGATTGATCCGGCAACAATCTCAGCCATGCCAGCGGTGATCACAATGCCGTTGCTTGAAACAGCGCCGCTTAATCCGGCGGCAAGGGCAAACGGAACTGTCAGTCCATCCGACATCCCGATGACAATATCTTTCACAAGATCGGAAGCTGTAAAATGCTTTTCAGTATGCATAATGATATTTCTGCTAATTTGTTTATCGGCTAATCCTTCTCTGCTAACCCGAAATTAGGAATATTTATCGTATAAGCATAATTGAACAAATATCAAATTCTTTTGTTTCAAAAATATAAATATCTAAATTAACCTTTGGTCCTGAATTATATTAAGACCATTAAACCAAAATCTCGTAAATATGAAAAAGACAGTTTTTTTCTTACTTTCAATGATCACGATGACAGGTTCAGTCCTCGCACAAGGATTCTATATCAGAGCCGGCGGAACATACGGGCTCCCGGTCGGAACATCAGTTATTGGTAACCAGTCAACCTCCACCATTGATTATTCCGGAGGAAATGCAAATTCCGGATCTACTAAGGCAGTTTCAGCATCGTATGGGGCAGGGCCGAATTTCTCTGTTGCAATAGGGTACAAATTCAATCAGAATTTCATGTTCGATCTGGGGGGTCAGTACCTTATGGGCAATAAGTACAAGACCTCTTCCTATACAAAATATAAATACTCAACCTATTCATCCACCGATAGTGATTTCCTGGATACTCAAGCCAGGGGATTTTTCCTGAATCCATCCTTTGTCTTTTCAGCAGGGTTTGGCAAGGCAGCACCTTATGGCAGGTTCGGACTTGTTGTAGGAATCCCTCAATTGACCAAAAATGAATCATATTTTAATAATGGCGACGGGACTATCAGGTATGATAAAAGCTGGGTCTATAAGAAAGGATTAGCCTTTGGTTATCAGGCAGCTATCGGGATGAACTGGAAATTATCAGAGAAACTTGACATTTATACTGAACTGAATATTCTCAATCTGACATGGTACCCGGCACAGTCAGATCTGACAAAGTACATCAATAGTGGTCAAGATGTTCTTGCTAATCAGTCAGTTTCACAGAAACAGACAAATTATGACAAAAGTTATGATCCAACCGCTTCTCAGGATCCTACCAAACCTTCCACTCAGCTCAGAGAATCAATGCCATTCTCAGCTATTTCAGCTAATGTGGGCATAAGATTTACCATGTTCCAGAAAAAAGATGAATAATATCTGATCTTAATTAATATTTATGAACCCTGCCGGATGCTTTTCAGCAGGGTTCTTTATTTATGCTTTGATGTTCACATCCTATTTGATAAATTTGTCTGAACAAATCCCATTCCGTAATATGAAAAAGTTAATTACATCAACGTTCCTCCTTGCTGGGTTCTTTCTATTCTGCCGTGCACAGGAAGCTCCCCTTAGGATAATAGTATTCGGAGCACATCCCGACGATTGTGATGAGACATTCGGCGGAACTGCTCTCCTGTTTGAAAAGCTTGGATACAAAGTCAAGTTTGTCTCTCTTACAAACGGTGATGCAGGGCATGAATCAATGGGTGGAGGCGCACTTGCAAAAATCAGGATGAAGGAAGCAGCCGAAGCCGGTAAGCGCTTCGGTGTCGAGTACGACGTAATGGACAATCACGATGGTGAGCTGATGCCTACACTTGAAAACAGGCTGAAGGTCATCAGGGAGATCAGGAACTGGAAAGCCGATTTGGTTATTTGTCCTCCTCCCGACGACTACCATCCCGACCATCGCTATACAAGCATACTGGTTCAGGACGCATCATATATGGTTATTGTACCAAATGTGGCTCCCGATACGCCTCCGCTGAAGAAGAATCCGGTTTTCCTATATCCCGGCTTTTCAGCACCGGAGATCGCTGTTGACATTGACGCAGTTTTTGATCAGAAAGTTTATGCAATGTCGGCTCACGAATCGCAGTTCTTTGACTGGCTTCCCTGGACACGGGGCGAGCTTGATAAGGTCCCGCAGGGTAAAGAGGAACGTCTTAAGTTCCTGGCGAACGAGATAGAACCTGCAAATCAGGTAGAAAAGGACTGCCTTGTAAAATGCTATGGCGAAGACCGCGGGAAGAAAGTAATTCATGCCGAAACATTCAGACGCACTCCTTATGGAAGACACATCACTTCTGAGGAACTGATGAAGATATTCCCGATGTTCAGGAAATAACAGGTTTTATCCTGAACCATAGCAGCCCGCCTGCAACAGCTATGACAGCCGCAACATGAAGGGCATTTTCCCATCCGATCCAGCTTGCAATCAGAGGGGTCAGAGCAGGGGAAATCAGTCCGCCAATGTTACTGCCCATATTCATTATACCTCCTGCAGTTCCACTCCTTTCACCTGCTATCCGCATCATCATTGTCCAGAATGGTCCCTCGACACTAAGGATAAGGGCCGTGGCAAATGCAAGCGAAAGAGCTGCCATTACAGCATTACCCGTATGAGCTCCGATTGAAATCAGGATTCCCGAACCCACCATACCAAAGATCGGTATTATCCTTCGTCCCCGTACTTCGCCTGGTTTCCCTGCTACAAGACGGTCAGATATATATCCGCCTAGCGGGATAGAAATTATTGAAAGCACCCAGGGAAGACTGCTCATCCATGCTCCGCTCAGCAGCCCGAAATGTCTCTCCTGTACAAGATAAAGGTAGAACCATGAAACAAAGATATATCCGACATAACCCTGCAGGGTATAGCTGATTGTAAGCAGAATGAATGCAGGTGATTTCAGCTTACCCGTCCCATTCTTCACATTGCTTCCCTCTGCAGCCGTTAAAGCCTCTGAAGTCTCTGAAGCCTTCTTCTCTTCGTATATCCTCTTTGGCTCTCTGATCCTCAGCCAGATAAGAGCAATAATAAGAGCGGGAAGCGCCGATACAACCAGGGCCGGCCTCCAGCCCCAATGCACCATGACATTTGAAACAAGCGGAGGTGCAATTGCCGATCCCAATCCGATGGATGCTATTACTATACCGTTAGCCCTTCCCTGCTGTTGTGGCAAAACCCATTTCGATACTCCCTGGGCAGCCCCGGGATACGCAGGTGATGCAGTTATGCCAAGGATAAAACGGATCACCATAAACAATATAACGGAAGCTGCTGCTGTTGCCTGGAAAACTCCCCATCCGACAATTGACTGAAGCACTGTAAATATAACCCAGAACCAAGCAGCTATCGTGAGAACACGCCTTGCACCCCATCTTTCAGCCAGGGCTCCCGACGGTATCTGGAAGAGTGCGTAACCAAGCAGGAAGGCACTGAATATCTTTCCCATTGCCACTTGTGAAAGACCAAATTCCTTCATCAGAAGAGGAGCTGCAGTCGAAACATTGACCCGTGCAATGTAACCTGCTGTGGCAGTTGCACTTAACATTATAACTATCCGCCATAATTTTCTGCTGCCGCTCATCTTATTCTTTTATGAAGAAGGATCTCAGATTGTCCTTCAAGTATATAATCAACAAATTCTCCGACTTTTTTATATCCAAGATTTTCGTAAAGTGACCTTGCTCTGGGATTGAAAGAGGAGACACACATAAAAAAATGTTTTGAAGTCGTTCTGAAGTACTCTTCAGCGTAGCCGAGTAATTCCCTTCCGATTCCCATACTTCTGAAATTACTTCCAACAACTATCGATTTCAGGTAAGGGGAGCTTGCAAGCCCTCTTGGATGTATCACCATTGCACCACATATCTCCGACCCTGACCGGGCTACAAGAACCAGATATTCCCGGTCGAGACAAAATTTAAGACAGCTATCAAGAGTCGTCCCGAGTGTTATCCATGGTTCCGAGGTGGCTATCATTCCTGCAGTAATGTAGCGTTCCTCATCGGTGGCCTCTGAAATAGTTAAATGTTGCATGCGCTCTTTAGTTAATGATTGAGTCTCATCTGCCGATCTCGTTTGCGATAAAATTAAACTTTATTCCAATGGAAAATTCAATCAATCTCAATTTTAAGGAATAATCAGTGAACTATGATTGTCTATTTATTAAAACTAATCTGTAATTTCGGACCGTTTTAATGCATCTTCTTTCTGATGTGCTGTCAGGAAGAATTAGAAATAAGACTATTTAGGAATGAAAAGATCGCTTATTATACCGGGCTTGGTAGTAGTGGCTGCAATTGCGGCATTGCTCGTATTTAACAGGATGGCATCCACAAAGAAGAATGTCAAAATGTTCACTCAGGCTTCCTCCGGGAATTTTGAGATCACAGTTGCAGGAGCCGGTGAGCTTGTCCCCGAAAAGTCAATCGATATAAAAGGTCCTGTTCTTAACACCTCTCCGCAAGGTGGCGGAAGAGGAATGGATATGCGCTTCATGGACCTCAAGATACAAGACCTTGTTCCAGAAGGAACTCTTGTAAGTGAGGGAGATTATGTTGCCCAGCTCGACAGAACAAACTACGATAACACATTAAAGGATGAGTTACAGAATCTCACTACACTAAATGCCAGTCTGGAGCTGAAAACTCTTGATACAACCGTTACCCTTACGGCGCTTAGAGACGATATCAAGAATCAGACCTATGCCGTAGAGGAGGCCAAAATCGTCCTTGATCAGTCTAAATTTGAGCCCCCTGCCACAATACACAAGGCAGAACTTGACCTCGACAGACAGAAACGTGCGCTTGAACAGCTTAAGAAATCCTATGGCCTTAAGGCTGCACAGACACTTGTCGATATCAATACTGTTAAGCTAAGCGTGACAAGGAAGGCAAAACTGGTACAAGACCTTCAGGATTACCTTGCCGGCTTTACTATCAAGGCTCCATCATCCGGTATGGTGATCTACAAAAAGAATCAGCTGGGGACAAAAACAAAGGCGGGGTCCTCAATTAATTTCTTCGACATGACAGTCGCCACTCTTCCCGATCTTACAGTTATGCTATCGAAAATATATGTAAGTGAAGTGGAAGTTGCTGATGTGAAACCAGGACAGAGAGCAGATATATCGATTGACGCTCTTCCGGGCAGAACTTATAAGGGGGTGGTTTTAAGCATCGCTAACGTAGGTGAACAATTGCCAAATTCCGATGCTAAAATGTTTGAGACCCTTATCAAGATCGATGGCACTGACCCCGATTTAAGGCCTGCAATGACAACAAGCAATAAGATCACCCTGAAGACCCTGGGCAACGCTGTATTCATCCCTACTGAGTGCATTCAGGCCGGACCAGATAGCATTCCTTTTGTTTATATGAAAAATAAGACAAAGCATATTGTCCTTCTCGGAGACTCAAATGAGAAATATACGATTGTTGAAAAGGGGATCGAACCGGGAGCATCGATCTATCTCATGCCGCCTGAGGAGCCTGAAGGATTCAAAACAATGGGTAAAGAGCTGATCCCTCTGATAAGGCAGAAAGAAATGACTGCAGTTTCAACAAGGTAAATCCTCCTGCCGGCAAGCTTCTCATTCCACGCAGGGGACGGGAGTCATGCTGAAGCGACCGCATGGAACCATGTCCAGCAAAGTGGGAAGAGCTTAATGAAGTTACTTTATGATCAATAATTTTACGACTATTTTTAATTGCCGGTGTACATATTATTTTATTATTTTTAAGTTTACGGTGTAATGCAGCCGCGATAAGTTTAATAACCTCTCAATAATATGGATCAGACGGGAATGCCCAGGAATATCTTCAAATATCTCTATTACAGGGCCACCGCCATCATGCACTACCTGCTCCAGATCGCTTTTCCGCCAACGATAGACAATTATAAGAAGATCCCTATAATTATAAATAACTTCAACAGGGCAGGCTACCTTAAAAAGCTTATTGACAGTCTCGAAAAAAGAGGATATACAAATATCCATATTATTGATAACTGTTCCTCTTACCCTCCACTGCTTGAGTTTTATGAAACATGCAGATATAATATTTTCAGGCTTGAAAAAAACCTTGGCGCATATGCCCTATGGAAATCTGGGCTTATAAGGAAATTCAACAAAGACTTTTTCGTTTATACCGATTCTGATGTTGAGCCAATCGAGGAGTGCCCCGATGATTTCCTGCAATTCTTCCTCGAAACGTTGAAAAGGCATAAGTATGCCAGCAAAGTGGGTTTCTCACTTAAGATAGATGATATCCCCGATTGTTTCAAGCCGAAGAAAGCAGTTATTGATCATGAACAGACTTTCTCCCGCTTCTATCTGCCTGAAGAATCGGTATATATTGCTCCCATCGACACGACTTTTGCATTATACCGACCCAGATCTTCCTGGAAGCATGCAAATTACAATATAGAGATATATAGAACAGCCTATCCGTATATGGCAAGGCATCTTCCATGGTACCTCGATAGCTCAAAACCTGATGAAGAGACAATCTATTATCTTGAAACTGCAAACAAGACAGCAACCTGGATCAGGAAAGACAAGGTTCTTGCGGAGATCCGTGACAGGAGAAATTAGTATATTTAATATGCCCGGTCATTACGTTTTCATTTCAAAATCAATAAGACATGAACAGTATTTTTAAGAAGCTTATCTATTGGACCTCCAAAATAAAGAGAAGCACTCTTCTGAAGATCTCATTTATTGCAATGGGAGTCGCATCAACTGCATGGTTCATTATAAGGGTTATCCCTAAACCATCAAGGGCTACTTATCCCTGTATGAAAGCAGCAGCACCGCTAATGTCAGGTTTTGTAATCTATTTACTTTCATTGACCGGCGCATTTGCAGCTTTCAGAAGAGCAAAGCTCAGCTTCAGCCGAATGAAATATATGTATGGCGGACTGTTTTTACTTGCAGGAGTTCTCTTTTCATTTGTTTTGATGACCGCAGGTGATGAGAAGGCAGAGGCAAAAAGTCCGCACCAATGGCTGGCCGTCCCGAATGTACCCGTTGGAATAGCAAAAGGGATCTTCCCCGGAAGAGTTGTATGGGTTCATGATCCGGCTGTAACTCAATGGGACGGTAAGAACGGAAACTGGTGGGATGAAAATGTTGTATCACAGAAAGAGGCTGACAATATGCTAAACAGCTCACTTACTTCTCTTACCGGTGAGAGTTCTGAGAAAATGGCATGGATCGCCCTGTTTAAATACTTCAATGAAAAGCAGCACAGGAAGATTCTTACCTACAGGTCAGGCCAGAAGATAGCTGTTAAGATAAATGTGAACAATACATACAGCCACAAGGACTCGGAAGAGATAAATGCAACCCCCCAACTGGTTCTTTCTTTAATAAGAAGTCTTGTAAGCGAAGCCGGCGTTCCCCAGAAAAATATTACAATATTCGATGCAAGCCGCCAGATAACAGATAACATTTTCAATAAATGTCACTCCGCGTTCCCAGATGTGATTTTTGTAGACAATATTGGCGGGGATGGCAGAGTTAAGTCCACATATGCCGATAATGCAATTCCTTACTCAGCCGATAACGGGAAGCTGGCTACCGGACTGGCAACATGTGCCGTTGAGGCAGATTACCTGATTAACATGGCTCTTCTAAAAGGTCATGTGGGACAGGGGGTGACACTCTGTGCAAAAAACTGGTACGGAGTTACAAATATCGACAGAGACTGGCATAAAAATGCACATGATCATTTCAACCCTGAAAGGGATGGAAAACCAGGGTACCTTACATTTGTAGACTACATGGCTCATAAGGATCTCGGGAATAAGACAATGCTCTTCCTGATTGATGGAATCTATGGATGCAAGCTGGTAAATGGTGCGCCGGGGCCGAAATGGCAGATGGCTCCATTCAATAATAGCTGGGGCTGCACCCTTCTCTCATCGCAGGATCAGGTGGCAATAGATGCTGTCGGACTTGACTTCATAAGCTCTGAGTGGCCTGATGCTCCCGATATAGCATTCAGCGATATGTATCTTTATGAAGCTGCTATGGCTGATAACCCTCCATCAAAAACAAAATATGACCCGCAAAGAAACAATTTAAAAATTTCAAGCCTGGGTGTAATGGAGCATTGGAACAACCCTGCTGAAAAGAAATACAGCCGGAACCTTGGCAAAAAGGAGGGTATTGAACTTGTACAGAGATCGCTCTGAAACGGTAACGCTTATTATCAACGTAATAGCGGAACTCTTTTTACAGTTGCGGCAGTATTGTCCATTCGACAATACTTCTGTCACTTTAGCGTTTAACCTGACACATAATCATCATTGAAATTTGTCAGACCGAAGATTTCAGATATCTTGCCAAAATTATAGTTATTGATGACTGAAATAATAATCACTGTAGCAATAGCTGGCCTGCTTGCAGGATTCATTTTTTCAATGCCAGTGGCGGGCCCGATAAGCATACTTATCACTTCAAATGCTCTTAAGGGAAAGGTACGCTATTGCCACAGGGTTACGATCGGGGCTTCTTTTGCCGACTTTTTTTATGTATTTATTGCATTCTTTGGTCTCACAAAGCTTTACTCCCTCTATAAGCCTGCCCTGCCCTTTATCCTGGCAGCCGGTGCTTACTTTATAATCTTTACCGGTTTCAGG
>JBBIIS010000006.1:0-11250 GCA_037446375.1 Bacteroidota bacterium
ACCGAACGCGGAATAACTCCTTTGCCCGGAGGGCTGAGTCTGCAGCACTCCTTGGAACACCTCTGAAATACGCCTGGCTACCCGTAAAATTTGTTGTCTCCATCCCGGTATTTGTGGTAAAGGAGGCAGTACATGAACAGATGTATTCCTTTGGCCGGGATTTTATTTATTTCTGCAGGAGGTTTGGATTAGGAAACGGGTCCTACAGCGGCAACAGGAATATGGGCTATTTTGTATTCAACAAGCCAAAATACCTTCCGGGCGATACAGTATGGTTTAAATCCTTCGCAGTTACAAATCATGGCAGGCCTCTGACCAGGGAGTTAACAATCCGGCGATACAGGTCATCAGGCAAAAAGGTGGATATGGGAAAGATAAAACCAGTGACTCCGGGAAATTACAATAGTCACTTTGTACTTGCTGATTCACTTGGCCTTGATCTCGACTCAGATCATGAACTTGCTCTTATAAAGGGTAAACAGAAGATCGCTGCATCGGGTCGTTTCAGATATGAGGATTATGAACTTAAGAATATCACCTTGCTGGTTACGACTGATGACGACAAACAGATAAGGGGCCGGGAGTACCGTGTACATATAAAGGCCACTGATGAAAATGATCTGAATATTCTTGACGGACGCATCGAGCTGACCCTGAAAAGCCTTGAAATGCATAATCAATACAAAAGGGATATTTTTGTTTCGGACACGCTTCTGACAAGGAAAATGAAGCTTGAGCAGATGGGAGAGACTGTTGTTACGATTCCCGATTCAATATTCCCCAGGGCCGATCTTTTATATTCAATCAACGTCAGGGTTATCAGAACAGATAACAATTTCAGGTCGTTTGACAGGAAAATTGAGTACCTCGACCATCTTACGAAACTCACATATGAACTGAAAGGCGACTCTATCCTCTTTATGGTAAAGAGGAATGGAAATGATTCAACATGCAACGCTCAGATATCAGGCACTGACAGGTACGAAATATCATCGGTAAGAAAAAGCGTTATCCTCCCTTACATGGAACGGATCGATCCCTTCATGGAATCATACAAAGTAACTGCCGGCGATATTTCAAAAACTATTAATATCTCAGAGGATCAGTCATCAGTGCGCTGTGAATCCCGGATGCTTAATGATACACTCAGTGTAAGTATAATAAATCCGAGAAAACTGCCAGTCACCTGGTTCCTGTATAAGGCAAATCATCTTGAAAGCAAGGGGTATGGAACAAAGTTCACCTACAGGGAAAGGGCTTCCAAGGGAGTAATATATTTTCTCTCAATCTCCTATCTCTGGGCAGGCTTAACAAGGAATGAGACATTTGATCTTTCGGGCAATGAAAATGAGCTGAACATTAATGTTGATCAGCCTCCTCTTGTCTACCCGGGCCAGAACGTAAAGATCGGGGTCAGGGTGACTGACAATAATGGGGTACCGGTTGAGGGTGCTGATCTGACAGCATTTTCCTTTACAAAGAAGTTTAATGACAATGGTCCTTACATATATAGTTTTCCCGATACAAGGCGGTCAAAGAAACTGATCAATACCTTCGGGGTAAGGGAAGCGAAACGTAACCTTCCTTTCAGTAAAAAGCTAGATTACGATCTCTGGAAGAGGATCTTTTCACTCGATACAATTGAATACTATAATTTTCTTTATCATACTAAGGAGATTTATTTTTATTCATACAGGCCAATTGACGGAATTACACAATTCTCGCCCTTCGTTATTAAAAAAGGTGATCTGAAGGATATAAAGGTCATATCAGTCGACAGGGTCCCTGTTTACTTTGCATGGGCCGGGAACAATGAAAACCCATATTCATTCAGGGTCGACAGCGGCTTTCATTATGTTGAGCTAAGGACGGAAGACCGGCTTTTCAAGATCGATAGTGTCTATTTCCGGTATGGCATGAAGCTGATAATGAGCGTGAATGATATTGAAAATCCTCCCGGGATCAAGGCCTCCGATGCCAGGCTTTATTTCAGCGATTACGAAAAATCTTCGATGAGGAGGTATATCTTCCCTTTCAGGAACAATTTCATGAGTGAATATGCCTATCTGAAACAGGGAGATAAAATCACTCTTCTGAACAGCCCCGGCAATACTCAATATTTTTCAAATAATGCCTATGGAGAAAGGTTTACCGGGGCTAAAGTTGTCGGACCGGTCTATCCGGGTTCGACTATTTTGAATTTGCCCGGTGGCTACAGCCATACTTTTGACAATGAGCCTGGTTTCGAGTACGAATTTTCCCCCACCGTAATTAAGATGAGGAGCACCGACAACCAGAAATACATGTCCTATAATCTGTACGGTTCAGCTAATTTTCGTCTGACCGATATACCCCTTTCAGAAAAGAGAATAACGGAGGCTTATAGTGAGCTTGTTTATAAGAGGAAGCTTGCCTCAGCTAAATTTCTGAATCCTTCAGCCACTCTGCCTGGATATGGGAAGCTGACACTTAAGATTGATTCACTCTCAGCAGGATTCGGACCAATGCCTGTCTTTATTGTTTTAATGAGCGGCGATAACCGTTATAAGGCAAGGGTCTGCCCCGGTAGCAGCACTGTGATGGAAAACCTTGATCCTGGGATCTATTCAATCAGCCTTGTCTACAGGGGAGATAAATACTTCAGATACGATTCAGTTTGTGTCCGCGCCGATGGAAGGAATTTCACACATCTTCCCCGGCCGGGAAATCCTGTTCATGACTCTCTTGCCGGTGTATTAGAGCAGATCATTGATAATAAAGTATATGGTTCATATTCTGAACCCGACCTTGAATTTGAGAATTACCTGAAACAATCGCAGAGACAGACCTCATTAACGAAATTTTATGGCGAAGGGAGGATGGTAAGCGGGGTTGTAAAAGGGGATAATGAAGCCCTGCCAGGGGTAACAGTCGTGGTAAAGGGAACCACTATCGGTACGGTTACGGATATAAACGGGAACTATTCACTTTTTGTACCGGTTGACAGTAAGGAGCTTATATTTAGTTATATTGGATTCCAGAAAGCCGAAATTCCAATTACAAATGAGTTTACCGAGGTCAATTTAGCAAATGAAGTATTGGCACTGCAGGAGGTTGTAGTGGTCGGATATGGCGTCAGCGGAAAAAGTTATCTGGCTGCATCAACAGTAACCGGAGCCCTCACTGGTAAGGTTTCAGGGATTAACGCCGGAGTATCAGGCAGCAGCACAATAAGTATCCGTGGGACAAGCTCTCTGAATGCTTCAAATGCCCCGCTCTTCATTATAGATGGAGTCCCGTATACTGGAGATCTTTCTGATCTTGATCCCTCGATGCTGACAGATGTTACAGTTCTGAAGGATGAGGGCATGAGCGCTCTATATGGCGCAAGGGCGGCAAATGGGGTTATTTTGATCAGTACAGCCGGGATGAATCTCAAAAATTCAAAGATCAAATCATTCCTTAAGGGGGCTGATTATTCCGATGCTTTTATGCATGATGTAGCATCTGCAAGCTCAATAAGGAGCAACTTCAGGGATTATGCCTACTGGAAGCCTGAACTCATTACTGACAAGGATGGCAGGGCCTCTTTTGAAGCACGGTTCCCCGATGATGTTACAAGCTGGCAGACATTTGTACTGGCAATGAACGGGAAGAAACAATCTGGTAAGACCAGCGGTTCAATAAAGTCATTCAAGCCTCTGATGGCCCAGCTTTTTACGCCAAGGTTCCTTATTGCGGGCGACTCAACGAATCTGACAGGCAAAATACTTAATTATACTCCCGATACTGTCAGCCTTACTTTAAGCATGGAGATCAATGGAAAGAATACTGTCAGCAGGACAACGAGCTGCGCCAACTCTATAAATGATACTCTTTCACTGATTGCAAATTCGACGGATACGATTATTGCAAAATATTTTTTCAGAAAGTCAGATGGCTATCTCGACGGGGAAGAGCGTAAAATCCCTGTTTTCAGGAAAGGCCTTGAAATGACAAAAGGGGACTTTTTTGTACTTAAAGGTGATTCCGCCGTAAATGTAAGAAATGATAAAGATCTTGGCGGAGGAAGGCTATATGCCCAGTCCGACATGCTCAGTGTGGTGGATGATGAGATTGACTATCTAAACGGTTACAGCTATGAATGCAACGAACAAATGGCCTCAAAGCTTATAGCCCTCCTTGCCAGGGAAAACATCTGCAAATTCCGGGGGACTTCATTCTTAAAAAAGAACCTTGTCAATAAGCTGATCCATAGACTTGGATCAAACCAGAACAGCGACGGATGCTGGGGATGGTGGGACAGATCTGAAACATCGATGTGGGTAACGGTACATGTAATGTCGGCTCTTGCAAATGCAAGAGCAATGGGTTACGCAACCAGTCTGAATACTAAATTCCTAAATGATTATGTGATCTGGAAACTTGAATCTGACGCAAACGATATGCTGAAGCTGGATCTGCTTTACCTGATGAGTTTCACTGATGAAAAGATCGACTACGCAAAGTACATTTCAAAGATCAATGTGGGATCACTGAAAAGGCTTGACTCACGGTTCAGGCTGATAGAGCTCAGGCAGAGAAGAGGATTTGAATATTCGATAGACTCTGTTCTTAAATATGAGAATAAAACGCTCTTTGGAAACATCTGGTTTGGAAAGCCTTCTGATGACAGGTCGGTAGATATAAATGAAGTACAGACAACTATTACGGCCTACAGGATACTGAAGGGATATAAATCAACAACATCAGGTTATCTTGAGCTTATAAGAAATTATTTCTTCGAGAGAAGAAGGCTTGGAAGATGGGACAATACATTTGAATCAGCATCAATTATCCGTACGATCCTGCCCGATATTATGAAGGATTTAAAAGGTGACATAATAAAGCCTAAGCTTGTACTCTCAGGGTCAGTCAGCAAAACTGTCACAGATTTTCCATTTGAGATTAAAACTGGTCCTTCCGACTCAGTTAATATATCCAAGACAGGCACTTACCCCGTTTACCTTACAAGCTATCAGCATTACTGGAAAGTCGATCCGGCAGCCGACACAGGCAGTTTCACAATTGAGACCAGGTTTGAAGGAAATGATAAAATAGTTACTGCAGGGAAGCCTGTTAAAATGAAAATTTCGCTGCGGGTGCACAGGGATGCTCAGTATGTTGTGCTGGAGGTTCCAATTCCTGGAGGATGTTCATATGAATCGAAGGATGGATATTATCCCGGTTCATCCCATTCTGAATTCTTCAAGGATCATGTTGCAGTTTTCTACACTAATCTGAATACCGGCAGGTACGATTTTGAGATTGATCTTTTGCCCCGCTTCACAGGAAAATATATCCTCAATCCGGCAAAGGCTGAACTGATGTATTTCCCTGTCTTCAGTTCAAATAATGCATTGAAACAGCTGATAATTAAATAAAAGACGATAAATTTATACAAATAATTCAATTTATTCAATAATGGTCAATCCGGGGCTGCCCTACCAGGTAATAGCTTTCATACTTTATGTGTTATTTATTTATTTGAGGCTTGCAATAAAGCATGATTCGCGATTTATTAAGAAGAATATCGGCAGCTTTATCATTCTCAGGAACCTTGAAAAGGAGTATAAGCCCTACCTTATAAAATACTTCCGCTTCTATAATGCCCTCGAGGCGAAAAAGAAAATTCTCTTCGAAAAACGGGTGCAGAAATTCATCGATATGAAGGAATTCATTCCAAGGGGCGGGATAAAGGAGATAACTACGGAAATGAAGATAATGGTGGCAGCGAGCGCTATCCAGCTGACCTTCGGCTATCCGACAGTTTATTTCAGGCACTTCTGGAGGATATTGATCTACCCAGGGAATTACTATTCATCCATAACCCATAAATATCATAAGGGAGAGGTCAATGTGAGGGGCATAATAGTCCTTTCATGGAAGAGTTTCATGGAAGGATTCATGGATCCTGACGATGGGCAGAATCTCGGCTTTCATGAAATGGCACACGCACTCCGGCTTATTAATATTGTCCAGAATAAGGAATATGACTTTTATGACCGGGAGATGATGGATAAGTTTGAAGAAGAGGCACATAACGAAACAATTAAGATACTTAATGCCCCTGTGGGAACCTCCTTCTTCAGGGAATATTCAGTCACCAATACTGATGAGTTCTTTTCAGTTGCTGTAGAAAATTTCTTTGAACGTCCGGAGGAGTTCAGAAAATATAACAATAAGCTGTATTCATTGCTGGCGTCAATACTCAAAACCGATCCTGCAGAGCTATACAGCGCTTCAGAAGCGAGTAAAATGGTATCCTGACTTCACTTGGTTCTACAAATGTTTAACAACAAAACGTCTGAGAAGAATAGTATTCCTATGAGAGCAACCTTTGAAAAACAGACATCGTGGACCGTATTTATAATAGCACTCTTTAATGTGGCATTCCATCTTGCCGTTGCCGGGAATCTGGAATACCACCGGGATGAGCTTCTCTATTTTTCCCTTGGAATGCATCCTGCAGCCGGTTATGCAACCGTTCCGCCAATGATAGGCTGTCTGGCCTGGCTTGTTCAGAGTTTATTCGGTTACTCAATTTATGCAGTAAGACTAATTCCCGCAATCACAAGCGGAATAATGATAATTCTTGTCGCAAGAATTGCAAGGGAGCTCGGAGGGTCTCGCTATTCGGAACTGCTTGCTGCCATAGGATTCACCATCTCCGGTTTCGGGTTAAGGACTTTCGGGCTCTATATGCCCGTGTTCATAGATGTATTCTTCTGGACATTGTGCATTCTTTTGCTGATAAGGTATATAAATACCGAGGATGACAAATACCTGCTTTTCTTCGGGATTGCGGCCGGATTTGCCTTGCTTAACAAATATCTCATCGGGATAATGTTCGCCGGCCTTCTCATAATAATTCCCTTCACGGTCTACAGGTCGGTATTCAGAAAGAAAATGTTCTGGGCAGGGATCCTCACCGCATTCATCATTTTTCTTCCAAACCTCATATGGCAGATAAACAGGGGCTTGCCTGTTTTTAATCATATGTCGGAGCTTAACAGGACACAGCTTGTGCATGTCGACAGGTTGACATTCCTTAAAGAACAGATTATGAACCCGGCATGGGCCTCGGTCCTGACTGTTGAGGGAATATTTTTCCTGGTGATCGGGAAAAGGGCACCAAAATTCCGATTCCTTGGTTTTCTTGTAGTGTTTGTAATTCTGTCGCTCATGATTCTGAGAGGGAAAAGTTACTATACTCAGGGAGCATGGCCATTTCTGATTGCTGCCGGTGCTGCTTCATTTGATCTCCGTCTTAAAACCAGATTCGTTAAATACCTTATTCCGATTATGATCGTATTGCTTACAGTCCCTCTCATCCCGATCGCCATACCGGTTTATAAAAGTGAAGGACTTGTGAAGTACTTCAGTACCATTGAAAAAAAATATGGACTGGTTATTGGCAGGACTTTTGAGGATAATTCTATTCATTCATTGCCTCAGGACTATGCCGATATGATCGGCTGGGAGCAGCTTACCAGAGTGGCTGACAGTGCCTGGATGATGATCGATGATAAAAAGGCAGCTTTTATTTATGGTGAGAATTACGGACATGCAAGTGCAATTACGGTAATCGGAAAAAAGTACGGGCTGCCGGAGGCAATTTGCTTCAGTGAAAGCTACCGCTACTGGTTTCCCCATGAGTTTAACCCCGATATTACTTCCCTTGTTTATATAAATAATACGGCGCCTGGCGATGATGTGAAATTACTCTTCAGGAAAATCACCAGGATCGGAGGTATAACGGACCGAAATTCGAGGGAATCCGGGACTTCAGTATACCTTTGCCAGGACCCTGTTGACAGCTTCAATAAGTTCTGGAAGATAAGGATAAAGGATCTTCCCTGGCGTTAATACTTTGATCAATGATTTTGGTGAAACTTAATGCCTTAGTGTCATGGTGGCTGAATAAATAATGCCACAGGAACACAAACCTGACTGCCGGCAGTCAGGTCTGCGAGGGTTCCAAAGCAGATCAATATCATAAATTGCAGACAGATTTTAATTTTTATCCGATGTTACATTAGTATATATTTGCATAGTTTAAAGTAATACTGAAACCTGATCATGAATATCCTGAGAAAGATCCTGAAAGTGCTGCTGATTGCAATTATTGTAATTGTTATCGGTTTTATCGGATTAATAGTCTATGCTGTTATATCGGAATATCGTCCGCAGGAAAAAACATCACTTGAGGTAAATGATTCTCCGGGCAGACTTGCTGATTCGCTTACGCTTTCATTTATGACATGGAACATCGGATATTGCGGACTTGACGACAAGATGGATTTCTTCTATGATGGCGGTACAAAGGTTTTCACGCCAAAGGCACAGTGCCTTAAAAACCTTAGTGCCGTTATGGGGTTTCTGAAAGGAAACGACTCAGTCGATTTTATCTTTCTCCAGGAGGTTGACAGGAAAAGCAAAAGAAGCTATGGCATTGATGAACATGCCATTCTGACGAATCACGTGAAATATGAATCAAAGGCCTTTGCAACGAATTACAAGGTCTTCTTTGTTCCGGTTCCTGTATCATCTCCGATGGGCAGTGTCTATTCTGGGATATCAACACTCAGCAGGTATATTCCTTCATCAGTGGTAAGATATTCATTTCCCGGAAAATATGGCTTCCCGAAACAGCTCTTCATGCTCGACAGATGCTTTATGGTAAATCGTTATCCCTTGAAGAACGGAAGGGAGCTGCTTGTGATCAACACTCATAATGAGGCCTTCGACCCGGGCGAAATAAGAAAGGCACAGATGGAATATCTGAAAGTATTTGTTACAGGGGAATATAAGAAGGGCAATTATATTATTGCAGGCGGCGACTGGAACCAGTCTCCTCCCGATTTCACACCTCAATTCTCATTGAACAAGGTAAACAGCGAACAGATGAAGATGCCTTCAGATTTCCTTCCCTCGGACTGGAAATGGGTTTTCGACAGTAAAACTCCGTCAAACAGATCTGTAATTGCTGCGTACGACCCGGCAACAACAACTACAACAGTAATAGATTTCTTCCTGCTCTCACCCAATATTAAGCCTATTTCGGTACAGTGCATTAATCTGGGATTCGCAAACTCCGATCATAACCCGGTGAGGATGAAGGTTCAGCTTAATTAAAGGGCGCCGAAAAAGAAAACTTCTCCACCCCTGCAACCTGGCTCCTCGCTAAAACAGCCGGCAAGGCATTTTTTTTAATGCCCGGACCTGCTTCGTCTGCCCTCCCTGCAGGCCTGCGCGCCGCTCCAAAAACCGGTTCACACCGTTTTCGGGTTTGCCACCGCACTTAGAATATTTCAGGATAAGTACATGAATTCTCAATTTACTTATAAAGGTCACAAAGAAGAAAAAAATACAACTGCTATTGGTAAAACTTAAAAGTGCGAGGGAATCGGAAAAGAAAGTCAGAAGTAGTTAAGAGTCCGGCAAAGCCAAATGATAAAGAAAATAGTAAAAGATTTATTGTTTAGAATCTAAACTATATTTACCTTTGTTTAGCAACTAAACAATATTTATTATGGAAAATGAACTCCAGTCACTCATTGACCAGTTTCTCAAAATACTTAATCTCTATTCCGTAATCAGCCGTAAACCAAAAGATTACGGAACCGGCGACCTGCTCTATTTTACAGAGGTCCTAACAATATCGGCAGTCGGTAAGAATAAAGCTATAAACATGACCCAGCTTGCCGAAATAATGGGTGTGACAAAGGGTGCAATCTCGCAGACGATAAGAAAGCTTGTAAGCAAAAACTTCATTCTAAAGACAAACATCCGCAATATGAAAGAGATAAACCTGAAGCTTTCTGAGAAAGGATATATTGTCTGTGACGGGCTTAAGACACTTAATCAGGAGATCTTCGCTTTTGCCGGATCACTTTATGATAAGGCAAAGCCTGCAGATGTCGAACTTGTCAAGAATCTCTTTGGTGCAATAGGTGCGAACATGCAGCAAAAAGTTGAAAAGCTATGAAAACGAGAATAACGAGATCCTTCTTAATAATATTCCTTCTTTTGCTGCCTGCTTTTCTTGAAGGGCAGGATGTGCTTGAGGAGTATATCCGTATAGGTGTAAGCAATAACCTGGCTCTTCAGCAGAAGAACTCAGAATATGAAAAAAGCATTCAGGCGCTGAATGAGGCAAGAGCACTTTTTTATCCCGATATCAGCTTTAACGCGAGATACACAGCATCTATGGGGGGGAGAGTTTTAACATTTCCCTCGGGTACCCTTCTTAATCCTGTTTATCAAACCCTCAATCAGATCCTTAAGCAGGATCTTTTTCCAATGGTCGATAATGTGGATATCAGGTTCCTCCGTCCTACCGAACAGGAGACAAAGGTCCGCCTCGTACAGCCATTGTTCAACACTGATATCTATTATAATTCCAGGATAAGGAAGGAGATGACGGGGTATGAGGATGCCGACAGGGATCAATACAAACGTGAGCTCGTTTCTGAGATTAAAAAATCGTATTACAACCTTTCTATGTCAGACGGAATACTTTCAATGCTTCTGAAGACGCGGGAGCTGCTCGTTGAGAATGTAAGGGTAAATCAGAGGCTCGTCGAAAACGATAAGGTGACAAGGGATATTCTTCTCCGGTCCCAGGCAGAGCTTGGAAAATTTGACCAGCAGCTTCAGGAAGCCGGGAAAGAGAGGATTGTCGCCTGCGCATATTTCAACTTTCTGCTGAACAGGCCCCTCGGTGATTCAGTAATTATAAAGAAACCTGTTGAGTTTCCTAAAATTGCTGATCTTACGGGAGATTTCAATGGCTCGGCCCTGTCTAACAGGGAGGAGATCAAAAAGCTTGAGCAGGTCAGCATTATTACTGCACTGAACCTGAAGATGAACCAGGCGGGAAAGCTTCCCGATATGTTCCTTGCTGTCGATTATGGCTTCCAGGGAGAAAAATATGAATTTAACCGCGATGCCGAGTATGCGCAGGCGTCTGCAATTCTCCGCTGGAGCCTCTTTAAAGGATTTGAGAACAAGTCAAAAATTAAGCAGGCACAGATTGACAGAAAAATTGCAGAATCAAAGCTTGAGGAGACAAAGAGACAGATAGAGCTGCAGGTGCTTAACACCCTCAATGAACTTAAGACATCTGAAAAAGGGATTGTCGCCGCAGAGTCAACACTAACGGATGCAAGGGAAGGATTCAGACTGGTAAACAGGCGTTACGAGCAGGGGCAGGCATCACTACTTGAA
>JBBIIS010000006.1:11260-33424 GCA_037446375.1 Bacteroidota bacterium
GCCCGGACTAACCTCACCCAGTCGGAGGAGAACCTTATTGTTTCGAGATACCGGTATCTCTCCTGCTTTGCCGAATTTGAAAAAGTAACAGCTGTAAATAAATATTAATCAAGGTAAAAATGCGATCAAACTACATCTTCTTCATAGCAGTCGTTTCATTAATCGCCGGATGTGGAAATGAAAAGCCAAAGCACGTGACTGCAGCCACTTCGCTGGTAAAGATTGCTGATGTTTCACCAGAATATGTCAGTATACCTGTTCATTCGAGCGGCATCCTGATGTCAAGCGAGGAGCTTAAGCTGTCGTTCAAGACCGGAGGAATTGTTTCAGGAATACCTGTACGGGAGGGTGAAAAGGTAAAGAAAGGAGAGGTTTTAGCCTCACTCAATCTATCGGAAATAAATGCACAGGTCAGCCTTGCACAGAATGGTTATGACAAAGCCCTGAGGGACTATAACCGGGCAAAGAATCTCTATGTCGACAGCGTGGCAACGCTCGAACAGCTTCAGAATGCAACATCTGCTCTGAGTGCTTCAAAGTCGAACCTCGAGATCGCAGCCTTCAATATGTCGCATTCAAAAATAATTGCTCCCGAAAACGGTATAATTCTAAGGCAGTTTGTCAGGGAGAATGAACTTGTTTCTCAGGGTTATCCTGTATTTCTTTTTGGAACATCAGGCAAAGCATGGAAAGTTAAGACCGGGCTTTCCGACAGGGATGTAGTCAGGATAAATTCCGGCGACTCGGCCATAATAACGTTTGATGCATGGCCGGGAGTGCGGTTCCCGGCTTTGGTCGACCAGGTAGGTGAGATGGCTAATCCTGCTACGGGGACCTATGAGACCGAACTTACTCTTAGCGACAACGGGTACAGGTTCGCGGCAGGATTTGTCGGGGCAGCTGATATTTTCCCTGCCAAAAAAGAATCTTATCTGCTTGTACCAATAGGATCTATTATTGAGGCCGACGGCCAATCGGGCTATATTTTTGCTGTCACCGACTCCGCTACAGTCAGCAAGATCAGGATAACTATTGCGACAATTTCAGGTGACAGGGCAGCCATTACAGCCACACCCGAGGGTATAAAGAAAATTGTTTCTGAAGGCGCTGCCTATCTGAGGGATGGGGAAAGGGTTAAGATTGTAAAATAAAACTGGTCGGTCAGCAATTAAAACTATCTGCGCATGAAAATATCAGAGCTTTCGGTAAAGAATTACCAGTTCACAATAGTTATTTTTCTTCTGCTTGTTGCCCTGGGAGTCTATTCTTTCATTAAGATCCCGCAGGCGGAGGATCCTGAATTCCCTATTTCAATATTTCCGGTAATCGCGATTTATCCAGGCGCATCTCCTGTTGATATTGAACAGCTGGTTGCCGATAAGATCGAGAAAAGCCTCAATGAGCTCGACGATATTGTAAGGATCAAAACAGAGATTAAGGACGGCGTGGCAGTTATAGTAATTGAATTCTCTTCAGATTCCGATCCCGATAAAAAGTATGATGAGATTCTTAGGCAGCTGAATTCGATAAGGGACGATCTTCCAAAGGATCTCTACAGCCTTGAGACACTTAAGATACAGGCTGGCAATACAAATATTATTCAGAGCGCTCTTGTATCGGACAAAGAAGACTACTCGGAGTTGAGGAAGTATGCTGATGACCTGAAAGATGAGATTTCTTCACTTCCCGGAGTCAGGAAAGCTGATGCCATAGCCTATCCGGCACAGGAGCTGAGAGTTGCCATCGACCTGCCGAAAATGTCACAGCTTCATATTACTGTCAGCCAGGTAATCGGGGCAATACAGAGCGATAATGCAAACATCCCAGGTGGAAGCATTGAGATCGGTCCGAAGAAGTTCAACATAAAGACGAGCGGAAGTTATGCAAGCCTCGATGAGGTGAAAAAGACAATTGTCAGTGCGGGATCAGGAAGCGTGGTTTATCTTAAGGATATTGCCGATGTGAGCTGGTGTGACGAGGATCTTAAATATTACGGGAGATTCAATGGTGAAAAGGCCATATTCCTTATAGCCAATATGAAGGAGAAGCAAAATATCCACGATATAAAGAAAAGCATCTACTCCGTTTACGATTCATTCGAAAAGAAGCTGCCCTCAGGGATGAGGATAGAGAGAGGATTTGACCAGTCGATGAATGTCAGGAATAAGCTGGGCCGACTTGAGAAAGATTTCCTCTTCGCCTTCATCCTTGTGCTTATAACTCTTCTGCCACTTGGATTCAGGGCTTCGGGAATAGTTATGATATCAATCCCGTTATCAATTTTAATTGGTATATCCGGACTCTATCTTGTCGGATTCAGCATAAATCAGCTCAGCATTGTTGGTGCCGTAATCTCACTGGGCCTTCTTGTTGACGACTCGATAGTAGTGGTTGAGAACATCTCGCGATGGGTAAGAGAGGGGACAAAACCAATGGATGCCGCAATAAAAGCAACAAAGCAGATCGGGCTTGCAGTTATGGGTTGCACTGCAACGCTTATCCTGGCTTTTCTTCCGCTGATGTTCCTCCCGGGAATGGCAGGTAAATATATGAGGACGCTTCCGACTTCTGTAACATTTATTGTTATCGGCTCTCTTTTTGTAGCTCTGACAATCATCCCATTTATAGCAAGCAAGATTTTCAAAGGCAATGTTGATCCGCGGGGGAATATCATCCTGAGAGGCCTGCATAAGGGTATTGATTTCACGTATGGCAGAGCGCTTCACTGGGCGCTTGAAAAGCCCGGGAAAACAATACTCATTGCCAGTGTGTTCTTTATCTCTTCTCTTTTCCTTATCAAGTATATCGGGTTCAGTCTCTTTCCAAAGTCAGGTTTGCCGCAATTCTTCATAACTGTTGAGACGCCCAGGGGAAGTAATCTGAAGGAGACCGACAGGGCTGTAAGATATGTTGAATCGGTTCTCGCCGGGAATAAAGGTGTAAAATATTACATGTCCAATATTGGCAAGGGCAACCCGATGATCTTCTATAATTCATTTCAGAAAAGTGAACAGTCAACACTTGGAGAGGTTATGTGTGAAGTCAGGCCAGAGGTTCTTCCGCACCTCGACAGGTTCATTGATGATCTCAGGGATACCCTTTCGGATTATGTAAACGCCAGAATATATGTGACCGAGTTTGAGAACGGCATGCCTGTTGATGCAGCAATTGCACTGAGGCTTGTTGGCGATGATCTCGATTCAATCAAAGCTTATACCGGAAAGATAGAGGACATTTTCAGAAGCACCGAAGGGACAAGATATGTGAAGAACCCTCTCAGTCAGTCGCTTACAGATATAAAAGTTGTAATTAACAAGGAGAAGGCGGGAATATTCGGAATTCCGTCTGTTGAGATCGACAGGACAGTGAGACTTGCACTTGCAGGTATTGTTACCGGAAAATATCGTGACAATGAGGGCAAAGACTACTCTATTAATGTTACTCTTCCGAAGGATACCAGGAAGGATAATCTCAGTATTCTCGACAGGATTTATATATCGTCCCTGACAGGAGCACAGATCCCTCTCTCACAACTTGCAAGGGTCGAATTCTCAAATTCTCCGACTCTTATTCAGCATTATAACAGGGAGAGATCAATGACAGTCTCTTCGGCAGTTTTGACAGGATACAATACCGACAAGGTGACAAAAAAGATTCTGAGCAGGGTTGAAAAACTTAGGCTGCCCGCAGGGTTCAAGCTTATCCCGGCAGGAGAAATAGAGAGCAGGAGGCAGAGCTTTTCCGGTATTGGTTCTGCGATCCTTGTTGCCATCTTTGGTATTTTCGCGATTCTTATTCTTGAATTCAGGACATTTAAAAGCACACTTATAGTCCTTTCGGTTATTCCGCTTGGCGTGATAGGAGGACTACTTATGCTTTACTTTACGGGATATACACTTTCGTTCGCAGCTGCTATTGGTTTCGTTGCCCTTATCGGCATAGAGATCAAGAATTCAATTCTGCTTGTCGATTTTACGAACCAGCTTCGGGAACAGGGTGCCCCGCTCAATGAAGCCGTTTTAAAAGCCGGCGAGATCAGGTTCCTGCCGGTACTTCTCACGACATTTACAGCAATTGGAGGTCTGCTTCCGATAGCTCTCAGCAGGTCAGCCCTGTATTCTCCGCTTGCATGGGTAATAATCGGAGGATTAGTCACTTCAACACTCCTTGCAAGGCTTGTGACACCGGTTATGTACAAGATTATACCTCCGCAGATTAATTCCCCTGGTGAATAGGCGTATGATAATTATATCGCTATAAAACACATCGGTTCGGATATCTCAGTTGCATATAAATTTGTAGCTTGCCAGACGAGTAATCAACTTAAAATAATAGCCATGAAACTCTACAGAACCGTATTTGCCCTGCTACTGATGATAACAATGTCATCGGCGTTATCTGCCCAGAACGATAAAGTGACAAAATCAATAATCGCTATCGGGCAGACAGACAACCAGGCAATGAATCACCTTGATGTTCTAACAAACCGTTTTGGCGGGAGGCTCATCGGATCTGATGCCTTTCTGAACGCAGCCAACTGGGTTGCCTCTCAGTTCAGAAAATGGGGAATAGATGTAAGGATAGACAGCTGCGGAACGCTTCCTGTCGGGTTCAACCGCGGTCAGTGGTTTGGAAGAATGCTCAGTGAGAACGGAATGACACTTCATTTCGCAACTCCATCATATACTTCAGGAACAAAAGGAGTTCAGAGAGGACCTGTTATCATGGAGCCGAAAACGCAGACCGATTTTGACAGGATGAAGGGTGCGCTTAAAGGCTCATGGGTACTCGTTTCAGGAACAAACTCAGGCTGGCCTGTAGACTGGTCGGCGAAAGGTGATTCAATGAGGGCCAGGATAATTGCCGAAAATGATTCAATAGGAAAAAGGAACAGGGAAATAATCGCTGAGAACAGGAGAAATCCCGATAAGGAGCCTCAGAAGACCCTTGACTACAGGGAAGAGCCTGCTCTTTTCTATAAGCAGATGCGCGAAGCCGGTATCCTGGGCATCATACAGTCATCTCCGGTTCCGATAAGGGTTCTCTACGACAGGAAGAATGTTGAAAAATTGACGTTTGAGACACTTCCGACAGTGCCTGATATTAAGCTTGACGAGAATCAGTATAAGATAATTGAACAGATGGTAAAGGAAAGAAGGTATTTTCAGCTTGAGTTCGATATAAGGAATTTTTTCAAGCCGGGACCAGTACCTTATTTCAATGTTATAGGAACTATACGGGGGACGAAATACCCCGATGAATATGTTATGATGGGTGGGCATCTCGATGCATTCGATGTTGCAACAGGTGGCGTTGACGATGGCTCAGGGGCAACAATGACAATGGAGGCAGCACGCCTTATCATGGCTGCGGGTGGCAAGCCCAAACGCACAATAGTTGTCTGTATCTGGGCGGGAGAGGAGTTTGGACTATGGGGCTCAAAAAGCTGGGTCGAAAGGAATAAGGGAAAACTCGACAAGATATCCTACTATTTTAACCGCGACGGAGGACCTCTTTGTGCAAGCAGCCTTACTGTTCCAGAGGCAATGTACAACGACTTCTTAAAAGTATGCGAACCACTTAACAGCATAAATCCCGACTTCCCGTTCACTCTCAATAAAAGGACTGATCCTGCGAGGACCAGGCCGACAAGAGCAGGTGGTTCGGACCATGCCTACTTCCAGATGAATGGTGTGCCTGCCGGAGGCTTCGGGGAGACGGATCCGAAAGGGTATGATTTCAATTATGGCGAGATATGGCATACCGAGAGGGATACCTATAACAAGAGCATTGAAGAGTATCAGAAACAATCCGCTGTAGTAACAGCAGTTGTTGTATGGGGATTATCAAATCTCGACCATCTTCTCTCGCGTCAGGGATTTTTTGCCGACGAGCCTAAAAAGGATAAATAGGTAATAATTGTATCGGTGCAGAATTGCCCTGTCAGTTTCGAAGGGCAACCTTCAGTGAACCCTCTGTTGCGGTACCATAGTTGGGGAAGATATAAACATTATTTGTTTTTGTATCTGTTACATAGAGGTCATCGCCCTTCCATTCACTTGTGGTATGGTTCTGGATTGCATCACCCTTGCAAATAAGGTAATAGCTCTTCTCTTTTTTCTGCCAGAAGACATTATCCTGGTAGCTTACTACTGATGCGGATACAAGCTTCATAATATTATTCGGATTTTCGAAATCCCTGAACAGATAAGTAATGTTGCTTGTTGTGTCATACACGACAAGGTCCTTGTCTACATAACCGCTTTTGGTCCTTTCCTGGACGTTCTCTCCCTTCACATACAGCCAGTATGATCCGTCCTCCTGTCTTCTCCAGAAAGCATAGTCGGCATTATCGAAGAGTATTGCCGGTCTTAGCTTATTATCGTTGCTTGTAGCGTAATCCTTGAAAATGAATGTATTATTTGTTTTACTGTCGTAAACAAGAACGTCCTTTCCGACATAAGTGCTTTTTGTCCGAGCAGCAATCTGTTCCCCTTTGTAATAGAGGTAATAGTATTTATCTTTCTCCCTCCAGATCGCATCAGAAGCGCCATCCAGGACTTCGGCATCGAGTGTTACAAGAAAAGGCTGATTTACAAATTTCGGCAGTACACAGGTTAAATTTGTAATCGGGTCATATACAACAAGATCATCTCCGCTCCAGTTGCTCTGAACCCTCAGGCTTACATCTTCATCATTAAGATAGAGCCGGTAGCGAAGAGTATCGGTATGCTGCCAGGTTGCCTTTACATCAGTTTTAATATTTGTTGCACCTTTATTGATAAAATAGAAATCAGCAGTAAGTGACGTTGATTCCCATGGGATCTGCTGCTTGTATGATTTATCAGTAACGGCTCTTCTTACATTCTGGAACATCTGAAGAATAGTGATATCGGGTGTTTTAAGGTTTTCAAGAAGCGCTGCAGTGTAAAGTCCGTTTGATCCTGCTCCATCAGATGCTGTTCTTCCGGGTGATGTTGAATACGCGATAAGAGAACCTGTTGGGGCATTCATGAATGCAAGACCTGATCCGGCTGCTGCTCTCGACCAGCTTTTCTCAAATGGATTATTACGGCATGCATCAAGAATAACGATATTTACCTTCGATCCTGCTGCCTCCATGAATCCCAGTACCCTGTCGGCCTGAACACAGTCGTATTCTATCTGCTCCTCGCTCTGGATATTAGCGTCAATGGGGATCAGGTAGTTCGCTCCTTTTGACTGTATCCCATGACCGGAATAGAAGAAAAGACCAACAGAATAGTTTTTCAGCCTTGTCCCAAATTTGTCGATGGCTTGTTTCATCTCAGTCTGGTTAATGTCCTCATATTCAAAGACATCAAATCCCACAGACTGTAGTGCATCGCGTATAGATCTGGCGTCATTTACAGGATTTGCCAGCTGTGGGGAGTGCTGATATGCAGAATTCCCGATAACGAGTGCCAGGCGCTTCTCAGAAGTATTTACAATTGGATTATTTTGTCCGGAGACAAAATTATAACACGTTATAGATGAAAATAATAGCACCAGAATAACCCTCATCTTTTTCATATCAATGTTAATTTAAGTTATGACAAGTTAGAAGTTATAAATTTAATATTTTGGTTTTAGAGGACAAAAAATAATGATAAACTCTTAAAGTTTGGGAAACAATTTCCATTAAAAGCAATAAAAAGTCAATTAGCCAGAACCCTTTACTCAGATCCGAATATGATTAATATGATATTGTTAAGTTTGTATATTCTTGCAAAACAGGAAATAGCAATGTAAATTTGATTTTTTAGCCTTCAAATTGTAATTAATGCGTTACAAATTAAAAATTTGATAATTTAACTTCGATTATAGACTGATTCAAGCTAATACTGTAGTATATGACGCTGAAGAACATCTTTCCACCCATCGACTGGCTGAAAACATATAAGATAAAAGATCTGGGCTCTGATACTCTGGCCGGCCTTACATTGACAGCGTATGCAATCCCTGTGTCGCTTGCATATGCTACACTTGCAGGGTTGCCGCCACAGTATGGGATATTCGGTTATCTTCTCGGAGGCCTTTTCTACTCTTTTCTCGGAAGTTCAAAGCAGCTTGCCATTGGGCCGACATCAGCGATCTCAATGCTTGTCGGCACAACACTTGCAGTCCTTTCAAAAGGCGATCCCCAGAGATGGCTTGAACTCTCTTCACTCACTGCCATTATGGTAGCGGCGATTAGTTTTGCTGCCTATCTTCTGAAGCTGAGCAGTATAATAAACTTCATAAATGAGACTGTTCTTACAGGATTCAAAGCAGGAGCGGCCCTTACAATAATGCTTACCCAGTTGCCCAAGATGCTTGGAGTGCCTGGAGGCAACGGAAGTTTTTTCAACAGGCTTGCCGAGATATTCAAGCAGCTTCCCCAGACACATGAATATGTTCTGCTGTACGGACTTGCAGCTTTCGCACTTATTCTTATCGGGGAAAAGATCTTCCAGGGAAGGCCCGTCGCAATCTATATTGTTATTGCTTCGATACTTATAATTTCATTTACATCTCTTGAAACGGAAGGCTTCGACACAGTGGGAGTATTGCCTGCCGGCTTGCCTTCGTTAGGTCTTCCTTCATTGAACTGGGCAGATGTCCAGGCAGTATCATCGCTGGCATTCGCATGCTTTCTCCTTATGTACGTAGAGAGTATCTCTGCTGCAAAAACCCTTGCACAGAAGAACGACTATGAAATAGATTCCCGCCAGGAACTTCTCGCACTGGGAATGTCTAACCTTGCAACAGGTCTTGGACATGGCTACCCTGTAAGCGGAGGACTGAGCCAGTCGGCTGTTAACGATTCGGGGGGTGCAAAAAGTCCATTGTCACTTGTTATTGCCTCCATTTTCATAGGAATATGCCTGTTCTTTACGATCCTGCTTAAAAACCTCCCGACTGTTGTACTGGCAGCCATTGTCTTTGTTGCCGTCGAGAGGTTGATAAACATTAAGGAGTTCATACGGTTGTGGAAGATCAATAAATTTGATTTTGCAATCGCAATGGTTGCCCTTCTCAGCGTTATAATATTCGGAATCCTGCAGGGTGTTATCATTGGTGCGCTTGCTTCACTCATTCTAATTATCAAAGCCGTATCAACACCTCATATCGCATTCCTGGGAAGGATCCCCGGAACCGACAGGTTTACAGACATCAAGCGCCATCCCGATAATGAACTTCTTCCCGGAGTGCTTCTTTTCAGGGTTGAATCTCCTCTCGTATACTTCAATTCTTCATACGTCTACAGCCATGTCTGGCCGCAGATTGCAGCACAGGCCGATATCCTCAGGCTTGTTATCTTCGACCTGAGCACATCGGCTTATATCGACTCAACCGGAGCCAAGCTTATAAAGAGGATCTTCCTCAATCTTGAGGCGAAAGGTATTCTGTTCAAGGTTGCCGAGGCACATTCGGAGGTAAGGGATATCCTGAGATTTGAGGATATTGAACACCTGCTCGGTCATGTAAGCCGCAGGGATTCAATTCATGAGGTGATAGCACATAACCTTTCGGAAGTTGAAATGAACGAAAAGCTGAAGGAGAATTAGTTCACTATCACAGTTCTTTCGCTTACCGACCAGACTCCAAAATACCCCATGGCGCCATTGTCGATATTGTTAGGCGGGTTTGATGGGGTGGAGACTGACAGTATCTGACCGGCATCTGTTATACTGCGTTCTATATCAAAATAGTCATACATTATTTTTTCTATGTTCAGGAGCCTGACCTTAACTCTGTCGCCTGGCGTAAATGATTTGATATCGAGCCTCCTTCCGCTTATCTGAAGGTAATTATTCTTGCCGTCAAAGTACTTGTCGGTGAAGAGGATGAAATGATTCCCCCCATTTAGGATAGAATCGTTCCTGAAAACATCAACTTTGTAATAATTGGCAATACCTGCCGGATCATCAATTAGTATATTTACCCTGTCCTCATCGGGACGATCGGGATTTTTATCAATAAAGAGCGACTGTATCTGAACAAGAATGGGCATCGTTGCCGAGGCTGTGTAATTCACCCCGGCATCTGCAACAGAAAGGGTGAAGACATCTCCCGGTTTTGATTTTATGTTTACTCCGGCATAGACCCCATCTCTTATGTTGAATAATGAGTGCTCTGTACCTGCAGAATCTGTCACAGAGACAATTGCATCATTTACCGGGGTTATAGCTGTTGGAGTGAAGTAATCTGTCGACCTGTGCAACTGGATGATTACCGAATCTGATAAATTGCTTATGCTTCCTTCTATAACAATCCTTGGCGCCGCATTCCTGAGATTAACCTGTATCACATCTTCGCACGAAAGAATGAGCAATGCTGAAACGAACACCGGGATTAAAAGAAGTTTATATGCTGACTGTCCGTTCATCTACCTAAAATTTAAAATTAAATGTAACAGCCGGAATAATTGAAAACAGGGAAAGCCTCACCGCCTGCATCTGGGCAGGATTATCGGGGTTTTGCCTGAAGGTTATCGAATAGGCATTTTTACGTGCATACACATTGTATATTGAAAACACCCAGCTTCTTTCGCGCTTGTTACTTAGTTTTTTAAGATGAGAGGCCCCGATATCCAGCCTGTGATAGTCAGGCATCCTGTATCCGTTCCGCTCCGTATACATTGGGGTCGGGATCCCGCCGATCACATACAGGCCGCTTGGAAATGTGACTGCATCTCCAGTATAGAATACCCACTGGGATGTGAGCGTCCATCCATCTTGAAGGCTGCACATTGCAACAATTGAAATATCATGTATCCTGTCCTGTTTGGCAGGGAAGCTTTTCCCATTGTCTATGCCATCGAATTGCCTGAATGTCCTGGATAGTGTATAGCTTATCCATCCTGTGAACATTCCCTCTGTCTTTTTAAAGAAAAATTCAGCACCATACGCATTGCCTTTCCCGAAAAGGAGCTGTGATTCCACATTCGGGTTGAGAACAATATCGGCTCCGGGCTTATAATCTATCAGGTTATACATCTTTTTATAATAGATCTCAACAGAAGTCTCATATTTGTTAGAGCCGAGATTCTTAAAGTAACCTATCGACCACTGGTCAGCCCACTGGGGCTTTATATTATTGCTTGTAGGTAGCCACAGGTCCGTGGGATTTCCCGAAGTCGAATTTGAAAGAAGATGCAGGTACTGGTATATTCTCTGGTACGATGCCTTAATCGAATTGCTTTGATTAATGATGTAGCTCATCGATAGCCTCGGTTCAAATCCCAGGTAGTTCCTGACGACTGAATGTTTAGTGTATACAGCGGAGTCGGTTATGAACCCTTCCTGATCGTAGGAATAGAACGTACCCGGGCCCATTACTGTAAAAAGGGATAACCTGGCGCCATAGTTTATTGTAAAGGAGCTGTTTACAGAATAATCCTGCTGAAAATAAATGCCGCTTTCCAGAGCGGTCTTTTCCTGAAGGATTATATTGTTGAAAAGAGTATCGTTTGTAGATTTCAGAGTTCCGGGGGAAAATGTGTGATATGTCGAATTGATTCCGAATTTAATAGTACTTCGCGGATTAGGAAAATACTGGAAATCTTCCTTCAGGCTAAAATCGCGGATACCTGAAGAAATATCTAGCTGCCGGGTCACAGCATCTAGAGTGATCAGGTAATTATAATTGCTGAAAATCAGTGAACTGTTCAGGAACAGTTTGCTGGAAAAGAGATGGTTCCATCGAAGCGTGGAAGTTGCATTTCCCCAGCCGATACCGAATCTGCCGCCATAGTTAAATACATCACGGCCGAAATATCCTGACAGGTACAGATGGTCGCGGTTGCCAAGGGAATAATTTGCCTTCAGATTCAGATCGTAAAAATAAGCAGTCGATCTGTTTTTGTTAGTATCCCTCGATAGCTTCAGGAATGCATCGGCATAAGTCCTCCGGGCGGTTATAATAAATGATCCCTTATTCCTGACTATCGGACCTTCAATGGCGAGCCTTGATGAGATAAGCCCAATTCCACCGGAGATACTGAAGTCCTTGGAGTTGCCATCCTTCATTCTTACATCTATTACCGACGACAGATGCCCTCCGTATTCGGCAGGTATGCCGCTTTTAAAGAGCTTTACATCCTTTACGGCATCAGAATTGAAAACTGAGAAAAATCCAAGCAGATGTGAGGAGTTGTAAACCGGTGCCTCATCAAGCAGGACCAGGTTCTGATCTATGGAGCCCCCCCTGACATAAAATCCGCTGTTCCCCTCTCCGGCTGATTTCACACCCGGCAGAAGCTGGAGCGTTTTCATGATATCCTGCTCACCAAGGAGTACAGGAAGAGCCCGGATTTCCTTGATGTCGAGCTTCTGGTTACTCATTTCAGATGACGTAATATTCCTGTTGGCCGATTCTCCGAGTATAGTTACCTCCTTCAGCGCGACAGATTTGGGAGACAGTTCAACGTGTTCAACTATATCGGAGTTTAGTTTAATCTGAGTTTTTTTTGTGGTGTATCCCAAGTAAGAGAAACTTATGGAATAGTCACCTCTGGAAAGTGTTATTGAAAAGAATCCGTAGGCATTTGTGGCACATCCCGATTTTACATCAGGGATCCATACCGATGCCCCGATAAGAGCTTCACCCGATAATGAGTCCGTAACGGTGCCGCTGTACGTAAATTTTTGTGCATTTACAGACAATGATGCAGCTGAAAGAAGTACAATTAGTATTCTGCGCATCATATTATTAAAAGGCTATTCTTATCATAAAATGCAATATGAGAATTCCCCCCATTATCAAAAACAGTTTACTGAAAACGTCACCGCATTTAAATTGTTGCATGGCCGCATTGAAAACTATCTGTTTAGCAGATTCAATTACCCCACTGACGATATTTGTCTTCAATGAGACTTTTTCTCAGGTCCAAAAGCTCCCATCTCCCAGTGCTAAGATCAGCTTCTCTTTTTTTAAGAAGGCTTATGAAGTCCGATACACCAACAGGTTCATTTCCGTTTCCATGGATCAGAACTATACTTCCATTGCCGGGTTTTTGCCCCTTGGCAAGCCATGCATCACTTCCAACAGGTATCAGGCCAAGCTCAAGGATCCTGTTATATACCTTATGATCGGAGACAAGACCGGGGAAACGAAAAAAAACAGAAGGGATGATGCCATTCCGCAACATCTCTGTCTCATTATTCAGGACCTCACCGTCAGTATCGGTACCCGGAGCAAGCATAAAATTTTCATTTAGTGGCGCCTTCTCACTGAAAAAATGGCTAAACGAATGGTTGATCCATATAATTGAAAGATCGTTCTCTTTTACAAGGCTGTCGAGCCATCTGAGGTCGCCTGAATGTTCCCGTATCCAGCTTCCCGTCAGACAAACCGAGACGGGAACGGGCTTTTCAATCTTCCCCATCTCCCTTAACAGGTCAGTAAAAACAATACGGTCGAGGGGATGATGTGACGGACAAAGATCGATTGTCAGGTCAATTCCATTGTGCGGAGAGCTGAACCTTGTATATCCGGCATCCTGAAGAGGATCGCCAAGAGCCGCGGCCTGTTTCAGGGCAGCTACATAAGGTGTTGACGAGAAGAAGAAACGTATCATATCCCACGAAAGCGGAAAAGCATAAATACTGTCAGATCTGAATAGCTTTGTGTGCAGGGTTGAAGGATCGACTGTGAGATAAAAAGTATTTCCATCAATTGCATACCTTCTTAAACATACAACTCTGACTGAGTCCTCAGTGTTGATACCCAGTCCGGTGAAAAGGCTGCAATTTGCTGCTTTCTGACCCGGAATTGCAGTTGTCAGAAGTATCAGCGCGAAAAATAGCTTTATGAATTTCATTTTCCTGACCACATTTCCGGGTTTTGAACTGCTAAAAAGAATATTATGGACATCCCAGTTTTCATCTGTGTTTTTTGCATATCAATTCCTGATAACCGTAAGTATTTTGGTTTTATTGCCCGAAACGATCCTGACTATGTATGTACCTGGTTTTAGACCGCTGACATCGAATTCGGTTTTACTGCTGCTGGACATCTTTGTAAGCATACGGTTTCCCATAAAATCAAAAAGCGTAAAATTGATTTCCTGTGAGTCAAAAGGCGTTTCAATAATAAGTTTACTGCTGGAGGGATTTGGATAAATAAGATACCGTGATTCATCAGTCTCTGGTACGAGAACAGGAAATTTAACATTTGGTTCATTCGTTACGTGGAAAGGAGAATTTTTTGAAGCTGCATACCATAGCCATGATGTACCGTCAAGGCTGATCCATTTTACGGCCCAGATGCCTCCTATGTCGCATGATATTACGTCGTTATAATGAGGAACGGCATAACCGGGGCTTATATAATCAATCAGGCTGTTAAACACCGACTGGCTTGCCTGCCCGCCTGCAGAAATATAGCTGAATGTCCCTTCAAGCCAGGTGGCTACAGGTCCTATCCCGTCGAAGCCGGCAGGCTGACCGGGACCTTCAGTATACAATACCCTTCCCGCAAAAGTGAGGGCAGCAGCAGATTTGGTCAATTCCGGATCAATTGCATCAGATATGCATTTGTTATTTCTGATAAGCTGTGAAAACCATGTATTTGCAAAAAGTACAGCCCTGGGATTTCCTATGCTTTCATTCCAGTATTTCATTGAGCTGTCCCATGTGGCTGAGTCAATATATTTGGCAAGCGAAACAGCTCTGGCGGTGTCATTTAGTTCAAGTAGTCCTAATATTACGGCATTATATGCCTCTACGCTTGTTACTTCTTTTTTTATATAGGTGTTCTGAACGGTTTTTTGCAATGTAAATAATCTGCCATTTTGAGTTATAAGGCTGTCTGTAAGAAATCTTCTGGCCTTATTGATCGAGGCGAGGACCGAGGTATCTCTGGATTTCTTATAATAATTTGCAAGTCCGGTAATAGCCCATGGGAAATCACCAAGCCAAACAGACCCGTCTCCCTCAAGATTCACTATTATCTGACCCGTTGCCGAGCGCCATGCCCTTGGCCAGAAACCCATATTATTCTGATTGCAGGCAAGAAAGGCTGCAAGCTTCCGTGCAGCATTCTGATAAACAGCTGAGTCAGGATCTGAGGTACCCCACCCCTCAAGTGAAAGTACCTTAAGTGCAAGTCCCTGCCCATAAAGCCACGATGAGCCATCTTCCCTCCAGGTATAAAGTAGTCCTGAAGCAGATTGCCTGCCGGTAATTGAATCAAGTGCGGCTTTTTTTATTTTTGTCAGGTCAGACGAAGAATTATTCAGCGCTGAAAAACCCGACTGCCTTTCCCAACCGGTTGTATTATCGCATTTCAGTCCCCTGAAGCAAACAATTCCTGAATCGGCCGAACTAAAATCAGAGTCTGAATCTATCTCCAGCGATACAACCCTGATATTATTCCAGTCAATCGAATTTTGCCGGAACTGTTTTTTGAGTGCAGAAATACTGTTGCACCACCTTTCAATCCGCGCAAGGTTATGCCATGAGAAAGATGCATTGGCCGACGAAGTTAAACTTTCAAGTTTAAGCTGGATATCAAGGTTATGCGTGCAGTTGTCATTTAAATTCCGGCCTTTGATATCAAAGCCAAAAATATCATCCCCGTACATTGAAACAGGAACATCGAAAATAAAATACATCTGTGCATACCTGTGACCCGATCCGGGATTAAATTTCCAGTGCAGGCAGATGCTTGTAGTATCGGACAGATCTGTTGAAACATAACAGTTATCCCCCGCGCTTGAGTTCGGATGCCAGCTGCCAGGATCTGTAAATGAATTTAGTTGAATTACCGGTGTTCCTTTCCATCCGAGGGAATCGCTGATCTGTCCGGCTGAATTCAATGAACAAAGTATTAATAAGGGTAAAAAGATCAGTTTTTTCATAGATTTCTCTCTCCGGAATTTAATTCTTTTTGATTTTCTTCCTGATTATTTTTTTACCGGTTAATGGTCAGAAGAAGAGAGGTGAAGTTAGTAAAATATAACTAAATTTGGATGTAAACGATTTTTGTATTTTGAACTCTATCTGATATTTGGAAAGGTGAAGAGAGAGAAAATAACCAATTCTGAATCCTGATGGCCCACCATCTTACAATAAAGAACAGCAGCTATCATGGCCTCACTGAAAGGATCAACAGGTTTCCCCAGGGAGCTGCCCCGACCGAACTTCTTTTTGAGGTACTTAAAATATTGTTTTCTGAAAGGGAGGCCGGGCTGGTCTCACTGCTTCCGATAAAACCGTTCACCGCATCCGGAGCCGCAAAGATATGGAAGATGAAGGAGGAAGATGCAATTAAAATACTTAATGAGCTTGCGGATCGGGGCATATTGGTTGACGGGGAGGATAGAGACAGAATTCTCTACTCAATGCCCCCGCCAATGGCCGGATTCTTTGAATTTTCAATGATGAGGTACAGGAACGATATCGACCAGAAAAAGCTTGCGGAGCTCTTTTACCAGTATTTAAATGTTGAGGAGGATTTCATACGTGATCTCTTCCTGAGAGGAGATACACAAATCGGAAGGGCATATGTAAACGAAGATGTGCTGACAGGTGAAAACGCACTTCACATACTCGATTATGAGAGGGCTTCTGAAGTTATAAAAACAGCATCGCACATTGGCATCGGAGTTTGCTACTGCCGTCATAAGATGGAACATGTTGGAAAGAACTGCGGTGCAGAGATGGAGATCTGCATGACATTCAACGCAAGCGCTGATTCGCTTACCCGCCATGGTGTTGCAAGAAAAGCTGATGCCAACGAGTGCCTCAACCTTCTTCAGAAGGCGAGAGATACGAATCTTGTGCAATTCGGTGAAAATGTACAGAGCAGGGTCAATTTCATTTGCAATTGCTGCAGCTGCTGTTGTGAAGCACTTATTGCTGCGAGAAGGTTCGGCTTTATGCACCCTGTTCACACAACAAATTTCATCCCTGTAATTAAAGATGAAAATTGCAATGGTTGCGGAAAATGCGTTTCACTTTGTCCGGTAGAGGCTATGACACTTGTCTCTTCAAATGATCCTGAAAAACCCCTGCGGAAAAAAGCGAAGCTCATTGAAGATATCTGTCTCGGATGCGGTGTCTGCTTAAGAGGATGTGATAAAAGCGCCCTTACACTCAGGGAGAGAAAGATGCGGGTAATTACACCGGTAAATTCAGTACACAGGGTCGTTCTGATGGCGATTGAAAGGGGTAAGTTGCAGAATCTTATTTTCGACAATCAGATAATGTACAGCCATAGGGCACTTGCTGCTGTTCTGGGAGTTATTCTAAAGCTGCCTCCGGTGAAACAGGCTCTTGCAAGCAAGCAATTCAGATCGAGGTATCTTGCCAGCCTTATTAACAGAATGGGTTATAAATAGTTGGTTTAATCTAAGAAGCAAGCACCTCCCCCCTGGCTGGGCCCGGGTTGGTTAGTAGAAGTTCAGGTATTATTTATCCTTAATACATCTTACCGACATCCCTGATTTCTTGTATTGCTGGATCTTTGTAACATATCTGTTTTCAAACCTCATTTCGATATTCTTTGCATCCGTTTTCTGGTACTCTTCTTCATCTGATGTCCACCAGCTGCCTTGTTCTCCTGTTCCCCAGAAAAGTCCGTAAACTGTTCGTTCCCCGCCGGGAAGGGCAGTAAACCGGTAATTATCAGTTGTCCTGATTGAGTCATTGAATTTCCAGTGCATGTTACCTGTCTCTTTTAATTTGTCACCTGCTGTGCCCATGGTAAAAACTGTACTGTCTCCGCTCCGAATGAAATTAATGCTATCGCCGGTAAATTTAAACAGCTGTTCCCAATCGGCTTTCGAAGGCACATGCCACCCGACAGGACAAAGCTTGCCGGTATTTACTGCAAACCAGTTATATAATGGTCCGTAAGTATACATAAAGTCAGACCTCTTATTGTTATAGTAACAATAGGCAGGTACGAGAGAAGCCGACCATTCTTTACCATCCTTAATAAGTTTTAAAGGTGTTGCATCATTAAGAACTGTTGCTCTCAGGTTTTCGCCCATCCAGGTCTGGCTGCCAATATAGAGCACGGTATAAGCCTGTCCGTCGCGCTGGTCGAGAAAAGCAGGTCTTGTAGGATCGATCTGAGGGGCTCCGGGGTTTTCGTCCCTGCTTAAAATATAGATTAATAGCGCAGTAAGTATAACTATTCCTGGTATTATTACAACTCTTTTATTTTTAATCAAGGATGCCATTTCGTTATGTTTGTTAATTTAAAAATCCTCTTAAATTTAATAAATAGTTTTGTTTAACTTTATGTCAAACTTACACATTCCGGGCCATGCCAAGTAATATTTTCAGGAAAGTATTCAATGTCCTGCTGACAATTGGAATTCTCGCTTTTCAGCCATCATGCAAAAAAGGAGATAAAGCATTCATTAATGAAAATGAGTTCCGCGACAAGGTTTATGCCTGCTGGCTTGGGAAAAATATAGGAGGGACTCTTGGTATGCCCTTTGAGGGAAACACAAGTGTTCAGAACGTAACATTCTTCACAAATCTGAAGAAGGGCGAGCCTGCTGCCAATGATGATCTGGACCTTCAGATACTGTGGCTTAAGGCAATGCAGGAGAACGACGCCCATATAGATGCTTTCAGACTTGGCCAGTACTGGCTTAAGTATGTCCCCGTCGATTGGAATGAATATGGAGTGGGAAAGGCTAATATGAGAGCCGGACTGATGCCCCCTGTCTCGGGTCATTTCAACAATGACAAATGGAGACGAAGCAACGGGGCATGGATACGATCTGAAATATGGGCATGTCTTTACCCGGGAAATCCCTTAAATGCTGCCAAGCTTGCGAGGGAAGATGCCTGTGTGGATCATGGTATGGCAGATGGAACCTATGCGGAAATTTTTACCGCAGCTGTAGAATCTGCCGCTTTCGTTGAACCGGACCGCGACAGCCTTATAAGTTTCGGGCTTTCGATGATACCTCCCGATTGCAGGGTGGGAGAGGCGATCCGTACCGCCGTTAAGGCACATAAAGAAAAGAAGAGCTGGCAGGAGGCAAGGGAGGATGTCATAAAAAATACGGAAGACATTGGCTGGTTCCAGGCACCAAGGAATGTGGCTTTTACAATGATAGGATGGCTTTATGGTGACGGAGATTTCGGTAAATCGATCTGCATAGCGGTCAACTGCGGCGATGATACTGATTGTACCGGAGCTACACTTGGTTCGATATTGGGGATAATTGGCGGTACAAAAACTATCCCGGAAGAATGGCGCAAACCTGTAGGTGATAAAATCGTTAATGTTGCAATTACCGGATTCACGGCCCCCGCATCACTCGATGCCCTTACTGACAGCACTGTTTCAATGACAAAAAAGGTCCAGGCAAGAAATAATTTTCCGGTTATTATCGGACCTCACAGAACTGATCTTGAAAATGCCTTGTCATTGCTGAAGCCCGACAAGGCGGCCCTTGAAAAGCTATGGCATTTATCGCCGTGGAGAGTGGTAAGGCACAACCACGACTGGGTATTGATGCTCGATTACCAGAAGGAGCCGTATATTGAGGAAAATATTGAGAGAAAGATCATTATTACTGTATCAAATGTGACTGAAAACAGGGAGACATACAGGATGAATGTTGAAGGTCTGCCGGAAAAATGGAATCTTACAGGAATGCCTTCAGATACATTTGGAGTTAATAAAGGAGTAAACAAGATATTTAATCTTTCGTTTCTGGCGGATAAAAATTCCTCTGATACGACAAAGATGTATCTTGCTTTTCAGCGTGGGTCAGATAAAGATCTGATTCCGTTCACGCTTTTCAGGAAAAAGGAATCCCCGGATACCAGGAAACCTTGATGTATCTTTTATCAAACAGATCTTCTAAAAGGCTTAATAGCTTGTTTGTCCCTTGAAGACCCTTGACTTATCAAGCGACTCCAGATGCCCTGTCCATGTAAGGCTTCCTGCGCTTAATCCTGTAATAGTAGCAGATGTGTTGTTTGATGCCGAAACAATCATCAGAACATCATAATGTCCGATAGCTGAAGAGAGATTGAATCTGACCGAGAACGTATGGTTCTTGTCATTCTTTTCAAGAACCCATGCTGCAATGCTTCCCTCTGCGGTAACACCCCCTAATCCATTATATCCTATTCCCGAGTTGGAACCGATCTGGAGGATTCCTGTTTCGCCATTTACTTTTACAAAATTGAGCGACGGGTTTACAATGACCCTTTCTCCTGTCCTGCCATTGAGAAAATCAGCAGCCAGTACAAACCTCCTCGATGCAAGAAGCGAATCAAGTGATGCATATCTGGCTTCAAGCTCTTTTTTCCTGATCTCTTTTTTCTGCTCCTTTGTGAGCTTTACTACCTGTCCGTAGCCGAAATATGTTGTCAATATCAGCCCTGTGACAAGGAAAGCCAATGCAATATTTTTATCACTCTTTTTCATTTCTCTCAAAATTAGGAATCAATAAGTTCAAAAGATATGCCAATATGAGTCAAATTAAGAAAATCATGTAATTTTTTAACTAAAATTTAATTAAGAAAAATCATTTCATTGATTGGAAATATAATTTTAACTTACAAAACATGATAAATTATCGTTTTTGAAATTATTGTCATTGATTCTGTTATTTTAGTCAGACTTTGAGTCTTTAAATCATTTTTTGATGTTGTTTTCTGGCGTTTCTTAAGATCATAGCTCAATAGAAAAGATGCCGGTTTGGCTCTTGAAATTTAAACAGCTGAAATATTTATCTGAAAGATATATTTAATATGAAGGGTAAAAGACACACATATCACATGATGCTTCTCGTCGGAGTGGCATTATGTATCTTTCTCACTGCCGGTTGCAGGAATGTTAAGCAAGTACCCGCAAGGAATGATATCCAGGCTGTTAAGAATGAGCCTGAGCCGTTAAAAAATTCTTCGGGATCAAATGAGATAGCAGTTCAGGCTCCCCCGTTCTCTGATGGGATTTACCCATGCAGTGAATGTCATAAGGATCTGGTCCCCAACCCAAAAAGGAGAGAGCTTGTTGATATGCACGACAGCATTTCGGCAATTTTCAACCACGATAAAGAGAACCGGTGGTGCCTCGACTGTCACGATATGAAGAACAGGGACTACCTAAAGCTTGCAAGCGGCGCTCTGCTTGATTTCAAGGAGTCTTACAAGCTTTGCGGACAGTGCCATGGCGATAAGCTCCGCGATTGGAAAGTTGGAGTTCACGGGAAGAGGACCGGGTACTGGAATGGGAAAAAGGAGTATCTGCTTTGCGTTAATTGCCATAATCCTCATTCTCCAAAATTCAAGGGACTTAAGCCGGAACCGCCGCCCATAAGGCAGGAAGATATAAGATAATTTTAAAACAATTAAATCTGAAGGATAATGAAGAAGGGAGATTCGAGAAGATCATTTATTAAAAATCTGTCATTGGCAACATTCTCAGCGATAGCTCTTACTGGATGTAATATGGCTTCGGTAGATGAGTTTCTTCGCAAAAATTTCAGATTGCTCACAAGGAAGGAAAAGGATGATCTTGTAAAGAATATAGAGGCAGACTATAAGCAGAAATATGGTAAGGAATTTAATGTCTCGGATAAGCCAGCTGAGGAGGGAGTCTTGTTCGGGTATGCACTCGACCTGTCGAGATGCATAGGCTGCAGAAGATGTGTTTATGCATGTGTTAAGGAGAACAACCAGTCGAGAGATCCCCAGATCCAGTGGATCCAGGTTCTTCAGATGGAGAAAGAGAAAGGTATAGATTTCGCCGATTCCGATATCAACTACAACCCGGAAGAGGTTCCGGAAAAGGGACACTTCTACGTACCAATACAGTGCCAGCAATGCAGAAACCCTCAATGTACAAAGGTATGCCCGGTGAAAGCCACTTGGCAGGAACCTGACGGAATAACAGTTGTCGATTACAACTGGTGCATAGGCTGCAGATACTGTATGGCAGCCTGTCCATACGGAGCCCGCCACTTCAACTGGGGCGAGCCCCATATACCTGAAGAGGAGATAAATACCAATATGCATTACCTGGGAAACAGGCTTAGGATGAAAGGTGTTGTAGAGAAATGTACATTCTGCGTTCAGCGGTCAAGAGAGGGAAGATATCCGGCCTGCGTCGAGATATGCCCGGTCGGCGCCCGGAAGTTCGGCAACCTTCTCGATCCGAACAGCGAGGTACGGTACA